>QHVW01000848.1 GCA_003223675.1 Acidobacteriota bacterium | reverse complement strand
GAGGAGCCCCCGTCTTGCCGGCTCCAGCCAACAGGGGCTTGATCACCTTGTCGAGAAGCGTCCCCAGCGCGGCCATGGCTCGCAAGCCCTGGGCGGTGGCCTGGTAGCGTCGCGAGCCACCGAGCCGGCTCACCCATCCTTTGCCACGAAGCTTTTTCAGGTCGTAGGCCGCTTGGCGGGACTGGTAGTCGAGGCTCAGGCTCTGCCGCACCTTGGCCGCCAACTCCGAGGCGCTAAAGCCCTGAGGAGACAGCGCCAGCGCCAGCACGCCAGCCATCACAGCACGCGCTCTTCGTTGGGTGATGTCGATACCGCCGACCTGGGTTTTGCCCACCTGGGAAGGCTTGGCCAAAGCCTCCAGGTTCCCATCGGAGATCCAGGACGTACCCGTACAGCGTAGTACCTCCAAGAATCTCTCCACCATCCCAGAAAGACGCCTCACGATCTCTGGAAACTTCTCCAACACCTTGCCGCAGCGCAGATCCGCAGTGTTGTGGGCTATCGCCTCGATGCGCAGGACGCGTTCGCCCTTGGTATAGCTCTTTAAGGTCAAGCGCCCAAAATGGACCTTGAAGACCGTCAGATCATACGTGGGTCTCTCGACCACGACCTCGCATCGCGATTTCCTGCTGAGCGTCGGCCGAGTCTTGAAGCCGAAGATCGTCATGGCGCTGGGGATGTCCAACGGCGCTCGCGTACGGTCGATGACCCCGTCGAACACCTCGTCCATCTCTGCGCCATGACGAAACAGCAGGTTCCGGCTGTATTCGGCCTGGTAGACCGAGTAGCAATACTGAAACCCGCTCTGCTTCTGCTCCTCCAGACTCAGACCGAAGGCCAGACAGGTAGACAACCAACGCTCGCAAACCTGACGCAGGCGCCCTACAGCGGTCGGCGACCGCAAGGTGTCTGCGACCCACGCCAGGTCGCGAGCGTTGGAAACCTCCGTAAAGCAGTTTCCCTCTTTGCAAAACTCCAGCCCTGACTTACGGGCTTGGCTGGCTACGTACTCGTGACCGTTGAGCACCACCTGAGAGGTGAACGGCGGATGACCACAGATCTTGACCATCACGTGGCCCCACTCTTCGTCAATGAGATGGAAGCTGTAGTGATTGACCCAGACCAGCTTGCGCTTCAAATTGATGCCCCCGCTGCCGAACCGCTCCACCTCCCACACCGAGGCCGGAGCTCGTCCGACCAGCACTACAAAGAAGCCACGAAAGCTCGGATCGGCAGGCAGATATTCCGCCGCGATCTCGCTCTTGCGCTCGCCAGACGCGCAATCCACCACCGGAATGTCCTTCTTTTTAGCCCAAGCCCGCAACCGCCGGGAAAAGCGGCCTGCCAACCGCATCAGATGGGCGTTGTCGAGGTGCTCATCGTCACCTTCCAGACGGCGCCACCAAGTACGAAACCCTCCAGGCGATTGGCCCAGAGGAAAGTAGGCATTGAGCACCAGCCGGTCCACGACATCGTAGGCATCCTCAAGGAGCTCGGCATAGTATTGGCTGAAAGGATCCTGCGGAATCATCCCGACCCCCCAAGTCGTCAGAAATTCCGCCTTTAGGATACCTCATCCGGCCCCCTTCGGCTGCCCCGGTAGGGGCCACGTTTTCCGGGCGAAGTCCCGGACAACGCCTAGGTCCTTGAGATTCCCTCGGCTCGGATCAGGTCCTTTTGCCATTTCTGGGAGACGGAATCTCCTTGACACCGCCATCCTCGGACATCAATTGGACCGTCCCGTCCGGGCCCCAGACTTCGGCAACGAGCCGCGGCTTGCCTCCACGGAGAGCGTCGCAAATCCGCTCGTGCAGCTCCCCGAACGACACCGTGGCGTATTCCTGGCCTGTCAGGACCAGCAGAGGGCTGACATATTCCTGATGCGAGCGTTCCGTACCCTTGGGAGTCCCCGCGACGATGAAGACGACCGCGCGCAGTGTCTGCTCATCCTCCTCGGAGAGGATGACCACTGGAGGTGGAAGGAACGCGGCATAGGGATCGCCGTCCTCGTATCCGAACCCCGGGGTGGGCGTGCCGATGTGGGCTGGGACTCCTTGTGCGATGACATCGACCCAGTCACAGCCCGTGTGGTCGTCCCCATACCGCGGGAACTTGAGTCGCCAGAGCGTGGCGTAGATGCTCATGGGGCTCCCGTGTGGCAGCTACTCTGAGCGCGCGTAGGATTCCAAGTAGCCACAGCGGACGCAGCGAAAGGTCTGGATGGGGTGGCGCTCCTTGCCACTCACCTTAACGCCGGTCCAGAAGGAGGGCTGTACCGTTCCCTCCGCCCACTCGGACGCCGCGTACCCGCCATGGGTGTGATCGACCACGAAGCCGATCTCCATGGCGTTACCGCACTTCGGACAGACCAACTGGCTCATGATGCCTCCGATAAAGAGGGACGATCACATTAGTGCTGATAGAACACTTTACCAAGCTCTTCGAGCCCAATACCGAGGTTTCCTCTTGTCATGTGCCAACGCGAGAATGAAGATGCGCTCCGCTTCGACACGGTAGACGATGCTGTACGGAAACTGCGGGACCCTGGACTGCCGGAGAGAGGCTCCCGCCACGGAGCCAGAGTGAGGGTAACGCCGAATGAGAAGGACAGCGGCTTCAACACGCTCAAGAAACGTATCGCCCAGCCCGGCGGCACGGTCTTCGTAGAAATCCTGGGCTTCGAAGAGCTCCCGCTTTGCCAGCGGATGCCAGGCCGCCCGGATCACCGGCGCCGAGCCCGGGCTTCTCGGAAGACCTCATCCGAGTCCTGCGCCTCCACATCGCCGCGTCGGATCTCCTCATAGCGATGCTCGGCTTCCTCGATCCAGGCCTGATCCGTGCTTTCCGCGGCCGGGTCTTCGAGGCTGAGGAGCAGGACCTTGGCCAGCCGGGCCCGTCCCTTCTCGGGAAGCTCCAGGACAGCCGATTCGAGATCTTCGATCTTGGATGACATGGCGTTTCTCCCGGCGAAGAGCATAGCACCCGGAACAAAACGGGGCGGCCGGAGCCGCCCCGTTCCATCAACCGCCGCCCTCCGCTCCTACTCCGGCTTCCACGTCGGCAGCCGGCCCGGCGTCCACGGCGCGCCGAGGCTCTCGAGCTGGTCTTCCAGGCTCTTGAGGTCGACTCCGATCGCCTGCCGCAGGTCCGCCAGGACGGGGGCGAATTCGGTGGCGGCGATGTTGTAGTCCTCCTCGTAGGTCTTGGTCGCCTGGGCCGTGGTGCTCCAGTGGGACTGGACCACGCCCTGCACGCGGTCCACGATGGCCGGCGGCGGGGCGCCACCGTGGGCGCCGATCACCGGGTCCCCTTCGAGCTTCACCTCGATGTCCTGGAGCCGAAGGTCCAGTGCCCTCGCCTGCTGGACGAGCTTGAGATCGGCTTTCGGCGTCTCCAGGATGGCCTTCTGGATGAATTTGAGCCGGTTCTGCGCCTCGTCCAGCGCCTGGACCGCTCCCATCACCGCGCGCTGCAGGCTGGCGGTCTTGCGCTGGAAGACGAGCTGGGCCGCCTGGTCCTGCGCCGTGAGACCCGACATGAAGAGCGGCCGGGCCTCCAAAGGCTGCGGCTGGCCCACCGGCGTCACCACGTCGTCCACCTGCTTGGCCAGCGTGACGGTGTACTTGCCCGGCGCCGCCAGCGGGCCCTCGGGCGTGGTGTCGAACTCATCCCGCTCCCGCCGCTGGAGCTGGATCGGCGTCGAGGCCGGGAAGCGCAGGTCCCAGGCCACGCGGTGGAAGCCCGCCTTGGCCGGCGCGGTCAGGCGGCGCACCACGTTCCCCTCCTCGTCCTTGACGATGAGGAGCGTCGACGGCTCCGGCTCCCGCTCTTCGGTGCGCAGCTCCTCAAAGCTCGGGAAGGTGAGGGTCCCCCCCTCCTTCAGGGTCTTCTGCTCGGCCTCCTGCCGCTGCTTCTTGCGGCTCTTCAGGTCGTCCTTCAGGTAGTAGGTGACGATGGCGCCGAACGGCGGGTTGGTCGCCGTGTAGTAGCCCGCCCCCTGGAAGCTCTTGCCGGGCAGGCCGAGCGGCGAGGACTCGATGTACATCGCCGCCTGCGGGACCGGGAAGAGCCCCGTCTCCTGCTGGAGCGCCTCGGGCTTGATCGTCCGCAGCAGCGAGTAGTCGTCGAGGATCCAGAAGCCGCGGCCGAAGGTCGCGATCACCACGTCGTTCGCCCGCCGGTGGAGGACGATGTCGCGCACGGCGGTCACCGGCAGGCTGTCGACTTTGATCCACTTGCGGCCGCCCTCGGTCGAGAAGTAGAGGCCGAATTCGGTGCCGGCGAAGAGGAGATTGGGATTGACCCAGTCCTGCGCCACCGTCCACACCGAGCCGCGCTCGGGGAGGTCGCCGGCGATCGACGTCCAGGTCTTCCCCCGGTCGGTGCTCTTCAGGAGGTAGGGCTTGAAGTCCCCCATCTTCATGTTGTTGAACGCCGCGTAGACGGTGTCGGCGTCGGTGGGGGAGGGCTCGAGGTCGGAGACGTAGGTGCTGTCCGGGATGCCCGGGAAGGTCTCGATCTTGCGCCAGTGGCCGCCGTCGTCGTCGGTCACCTGCACCAGGCCGTCGTCGGTGCCCACGTAGAGCAGCCCCTGCTTCTTCGGCGACTCGCTGAGCGCGACGATGTTGCCGTAGAGGGAGGTCGAGGTGTCGTAGGCCACGGTGTCGGGCCCCCAGACGCGGCCCATCACCTTGAGCTTGTGGCGGTCGATCTGCCGCGTCAGGTCGGGGCTGACCGCCCGCCACGAGGCGCCGCGGTCGTCGCTCTGGAAGAGCTTGTTGGCCGCGAAGTAGAGCCGGGTGTGGGAGTGCGGGCTGATGATCAGGGGCGAATCCCAGTTCCAGCGCAGCGCCGGCTCCCCCCGGCCCGGCTGGGGCTGGATGTTGAGCTGCTCGCCCGTCTTCCGGTTGTAGCGCACGAGCGCGCCATACTGCGCCTCGGCGTAGACGGTGTCCGGGTCCTCCGGATCGGCCTGCGACTGGAAGCCGTCGCCCCCCTGGGTGACGAACCAGTCGGAATTGCGGATGCCGTGGGTGTTGATCGTCCGCGAGGGGCCGCCGAGGCTGAAGTTGTCCTGCGTGCCGCCGAAGACCTCGTAGAACGGCTGGGCGTTGTTCACGCTCACCCGGTAGAACTGGGCGATCGGCAGGTTGCTCTTGAACTCCCAGGTCTGGCCGCGGTCCCAGGTCTGGTAGAGGCCGCCGTCGCACCCCGCCAGCAGGTGGTCGCGGTCGGCGGGATCGATCCACAGGGCGTGGTTGTCGACGTGCTTGTCCTTCTCGCCGAGAGGGTGGAAGCTCGCGCCGCCGTCCTCGGTGACGCGGATGAAGACGTCCATCGAGTAGACGCGGTCGGCGTTCTCGGGATCGACGAAGATCTCCTGGTAGTACTGGGGGCTGCTGGCCACGGTCGGGCTGCGCTTCTCCCAACTGCCGCCGGAGTCGGTGGAGCGGAAGAAGCCTCCCGCCTTGTTGGCCGCCTCGACGATGGCGTAGACGGTGTCCGGCTTGGACGGCGCCACGGCGAGGCCGATGCGGCCGATGTCCACGTTGCGGGGGAGGCCGCCGGTCAGCCGCTTCCAGGTGGCGCCGCCGTCCATGGACTTGTGGATGCCCCCCTCGGGACCGCCGTCGATCAGCGTCCAGACGTGGCGGCGCCGCTGGTAGGCCGCGGCATAGACGACGTCCGGGTTGCGGGGATCGAGCACCACGTCGGTGACGCCGGTGTTCTCGCTGATCGCCAGCACCTGCTTCCAGGTCTTGCCGCCGTCGGTGGTCTTGTAGAGGCCGCGGTCGCCGCCGGGCGCCCACAGCGGCCCCTGGGCCGCGACGTAGACCACGTTCGAGTCGCGGGGGTCGATCACGATCTTGCCGATGTGCTCGGACTTCTTGAGGCCGACGTTCTCCCAGGACTTGCCGCCGTCGGTCGACTTGTAGACGCCGTCGCCGTAGGCGACGCTGCGCTGGCTGTTGTTCTCGCCCGAGCCCACCCAGACCACCAGCGGGTTCTTGGGATCGACCGCCACGCAGCCGATCGAGAAGGACCCCTGCCCTTCGAAGATGGGGGCCCAGGTGATGCCGGTGTTGGTGGTCTTCCAGACGCCGCCCGAGGCCGCCGCCACGTACC
>QHVW01000157.1 GCA_003223675.1 Acidobacteriota bacterium | reverse complement strand
CCACGCCGGGCACCTTCGCGTTCCGCGAGATCCGGCTCGAAGAGGGTGGCACCCTGCGGGGCCACGACCTGGCGGATCTTCGCGGGCGGGCCCGCCGCCGGCGCGAGCCTCCTGGGATACCGGGTGCAGCCTGGCAGAGTGGCGGCCTACGTGGGCGAGACCGTGGCCGACGCGGAAGGCCGTTTCGAGCTGCCCGCCGCCGAAGGGGGAGCGACCCGGGTCTTCGTCACAGGCGGTGGATGTCCTCTGGCTTCCTTCGACGTCCAGCCCTCGGCGGAGGAGCTCTCGCTGCGCTGCCCGGAGGTCCCCGCCTCCCTCGCCCTTCAATTCGAGGACAAGCAAGGGCATCCCGTGGCCGGCCGGAGCGTCTTCGCGCGCAAGGACGGCGTGATCATCCCCAACGAGGTCCTGATCCGTCACCTGGGCCGGTTCAACCTGCCGGCCGCGGCGGACGGCGGGGGCCGGCTGTTCCTCGTCGGGCTCGCGCCGGGAAGCTACGATCTCTTCCTCGTAGAGGCGACCTTTCCCGAGCTTGTCGCCCAGGGCTCCCAACAGGGCTTCCTGACGGCAGCCACCCTCTCTCCGTTCTCCACGACGGAGCTGCAAATCACGCTGGAGACGGGACCGTAAGCTCCCATCGGCTTCTGCTCTTCCATTCCGCGGAGCGGTCCAATGATTCCGCGGAATCGGTGATCCCATCCGCGGAATGGGCCTTGCGCTCCGCGGAGCGGGCCTTACGCTCCGCGGAATTGTTCTTCCGCTCCGCGGAGCGGGCCTTGGATTCCGCGGAGCGGTTGACCAGCTCCGAGGTTTGGCCCTTCCGTTCCGGGGAGCGGTGCTTCCACTCCGCGGAGCGATCCTGCCGTTTCGGGGAGCGGACCTTCCCTTCCGCGGAGCGGATCGACAGCTCCGCGGAATCGTCCAACCCGTCTGCGGTTTGAGCCTTCCGCCGGGGCCGGCGGTCCTTCCTATCGCTTGCGGGAGCGGGCTCGGAAGGTCAGCCGGTCCGCCGCACCTTCTTTGAGAGCTCTCAAGCTTTTCCGCACGTTCTGCCTCACGGAATTGGGCCGGAATCCCAGCTTTTCGGCGGCCTCCCTGTTGCCCAGACCTTCCACGAACCACATGCGCAGCACGCGCCGGTTCAAGGGCGGCAAGGTTGAGGCGAGCGCCTGGAGATCCAGCCTGAGCTCCCGGAGCTCCTGGGGCGTCGGGCCCTGGCGGGAGTTCCTCTCAAGGACAGCGGGATCCAGGGGCTCGAAAATCCCGTAACGCTCCCGGCTCAGGTACCGGTAGCAAAGGTACCGCACGGCTTGAACGAGCCACGCTTCCGGCTCTCTCACCTTCGGCCAGCAGCCCACGAGCGAGAGGAGGGCGTCCTGCAGAAGATCCTCAGCGTTCTCTTCCGGGATACGGTAGCTGGCGAAGAGAGCCGTGAGCTTGGGGCGCACCCGGTTGAGGAGGGGAGTGAGCTCGTGGTCTAGGCAGGGCATAGGGATCGGCGCTCGTTTCGAGAACCGGAGTGATTTTCGCATGATCCGGGGGAAAATACCTAATTCAGGGGTGAATTCACACCTGCGACTCGGACGCAGCCGCCGGCGGCTTGCGCTTCCTACACGGGCCGGAGGGGCGCGAACCGGTCTTCCACGCCCAGGGATTCCCCCACTGGACGTCCCTGGCGCTCGACCCAGGCGTGGGCCGCGAGGCCGCCGTCCTGGCGCGCCACGCCGATGCGCAGCTCGGACTCGACGCCGTGGCGGCCGAGGAGCCAGCGCAGGCAGAGCGCCTTCGGCAGGCAGCGCATGGAGTAGAGATGATGCCGCGCCGCCGCCTCGGTGGCCCAGACCAGACGGCCCACCTCCGACTCCTCGCGGCGCGAGGAGATCGCCGGGGAGAGCCAGCGGTCCACGCGCGCGAACGGGAACGCGCGCAGCCCGAGGTCGGCGGCCAGGAGAACGGTCCAGGCGCGGGCGAAGGCCCAGAGGTCCGCAGGCGTCCGCCGGTGCCGCGGCCCGCTTTCGCCTCTCTTGGGAATGGACATCGCCAGAATTATCCTCCCGAGCTCTTCTCTTTGCAAAAAGGACCGGGTTGATCACGCGCAGCCAGAGTACGGCAGGTGCTCACGGGCTGCGCACTTCCGGATGCCTCCAGCCGATGCAATCTTAGCTCCGGCTTGAAGACACGCGTAATTTCGACAAAACCCCGCCCAAACAGCCCTTATTCCGGAAATCGTTGTCCGACAAGGCAAGTTGAACAAAATTCTCTATCGGGAATCGTTGACTTCACCTTCTTGCACGGCATAGCGTCCCATACATAAATCGCCGGTGAGCTGACCGCTCACTCTTCAAAGAGTCGCCGACGGAGCTCGGCCGCCCGGCCGGTTCGTCACCCCCGCGTGTGGGTAAGTCCACGTCCCCACGCACAGGGGATCTTCATCTCAATCCGGGTGGATGTGGCAGGTGGTGGACCGTTTCAAAGGAGCAGTCGATGTTGTCGCAGGGCTCGCGCCGTATCTTCTCCCTTGTCCTTGCAATCCTGATCGTCGGTCTTGCGGGCCTCTTCGGCGCTCCGGCGTCGGCGGCCACGATGTCCGTCCCCTCCCAATTGATCCTCGACGTCCGTGAGACGGCGGGGGTGGCGCGCAGCGGCGAGGTGGTCCGCTCGGGGGTGCCGCTGCCGCGCAGCCTGAACGTCCTCGGCACCGGCGGGCTCGCCATCGTCGACGCCGCGGGCACGCCGGTTCCCGCCGAATTCGAGGTGACGGCGCGCTGGAACGCCGGCAAGAGCGACGTGACGGCGCCCATCCAGTGGCTGCTGGTCACCTTCCCGGCCACCGTGGGCGCCAATCAGACGGCCACCTACCGGCTGGTCACCGACGGCTCGGTGGCCAATCCGGCTCCCGCGACCCAGATCAGCCTGACCCAGAGCGGCAACGCGGTCACCGTCAACACCGGCGCCGCCACCTTCCGCCTCGGCGCCGATCCCGGCGCCCTGTTCGACGAGGTGGATCTCGCCAACGGCACAAAGGTGATCGGCGGCAGCGCCCTGTCGGTCCAGACCGGCGGCGCCACCTACGGCCATTCGACGACCCGGGCGGTGACGATCGAGCACCAGGGGCCGCTCACCGCCATCGTGGTGGTGCAGGGGGCCTACGACGTGCCGGCCATCGGCGGCGGCCAGGTGAGCACGCGGCGGCGCTACGTCTTCACCGCCGGCTCGCCCACGGCCGTCGTCCGCCAGGTGGTCAATTGGGAGGGGACCCTCGACTGCGAAGGGTGCATCGTCACCGCGGCCGGCACCCCCAACGGCGTGCGGATCGACAAGGCGGAGGACGACCTGCAGGTCTCGCTGGGCGGCACCCCCACGGTCATGGCGGTGGGAAATTTCGCCTCGCCGGCGGTCTCCGGCGCGGTCGGCGCCGGCCAGAGCGCCTGGGTGCGCCAGCAGCTCCGGGCCAACCGCACGGCGCCGCAGGTGCTCGACGTCAACGTGGCGGGCGCGAGCTCGACCGGCGTCAAGGCGGACGGCGGCCTGCTCGCCGCCAGCGGTCCGGCCGGCACGGTGGCGATCGCCCTCAACCACATGCACCGCTACGAGCCGCAGGCCCTGCGGATGCTGTCGACCGGCCATCTGGCGATCGACCTGGTGGACGACAAGGCCTGGCTGGCCAATCACCAGGGGCTCTTCGCCACCCTGGCGGTGACGGCGGCCGCCGGCGCCCCTTCGCGCGACAGCCTGAATCGCACCACCTGGGCGCCGCTCAACCGGCCGCTCCGCGCCTGGCCGGAGCCGCAGTGGCTCGCCTCGTCCGACGCGGTCGACGACTTCCCCGTGGGCCCGCTCCCCGCGGACCTCGCCGCCTATGACTCGGTGATCTCCGGCGTGCTCGACCGCACGGTGAGCAAGGTCGACTCGATCGGCCTCAACGGCCTGATGACCTTCGGCGTCTATCCCCGCTACTGGGGGGAGGCCGGCTATGACGGCGAGATCGACTGCGGCGCCGGCGCCGATCCCACGCCCGACGAGCACTGGGACGACACCTTCTGGTGCGGCGCCTGGACGGACTACCACAACACGGTGAGCACGGCCCAGATCTGGGCGATGCGGACCGGCGCCGTCGAGTGGCTGGACGAGATCGCCTTCCCCGGCGCCCTGCGCACGCTGCACACCCAGATCATGCAGTGCGGCCCGACCACGGCCTGGTTCTACTGCGGCCAGTCCCCCACCGGCTACGGCGCCTACCGCACCGACTTCAACAGCTCGCACGCCTATTTCGAGAACCTCATCCTCTACTACTGGCTGACCGGCGACCAGACGGTGATCGACATCGTGCAGCGGGGGGCCGACAGCATGCGCCGCTGGGAGTGCCCGCAACGCGGCCCCAATCCGGTGGTGACGCCGCACGGTCCGGACGGCCCGGCCTGCGCCGCCGACTATCCGATCAACGATCCGAACGCCACGCTCACCGGCCGCGTCGGCGAGCAGTGGCAGTACGTCTTCCGCTTCATGGGCCTGGCCAGCAACGACGCCAGCTTCCTCGACGACTTCCGGCTGAACTTCGCGCGCATGATCACCCAGCTCTACGTGGCGCCGGTGCAGAACGGCGTCACCTACGGATTCTGGGGCGGCTCCGACCTGATGCCCGCCAGCAGCACCGGCATGACCGCCCTCACCGATTCGCAGTGGACGATCGGCATGTACGACATGCACTACCTGAGCCGCTACCAGCGGGACAGCGGCGACGCGCCGCTCGGCATCCCGGCCCTGAAGCCGAGCCAGGTGGTCTCGTCGATCGCCCACACCTACAAGGATTTCGATTCCGTGGTCTACGGCGACGGCACGGTCTCGGGCCTGTGGGCGCGGCTGCTCCAGTACACCTGGTCGGGCCCCCGCCTGGGCGGCACGCTGATGGGCCCGGTGACGGAGTCGGACCGCGAGCTCTACGACCCGGAGAAGACCGGCGCCGCCGAGATCCTGATCCGCGCCGGCCAGCAGGAGGGGAACGCCTCGCTGGTCGACTTCGGCCGCCAGCTCACGATCTTCATGCTCGGCGACGCGGTCAAGGAGAACGTGCCGCTCGGCAAGCTGATGGGGCAGGACCTGACCCGCATCCATCCGGCCGTGGCCCTGCTCGCCAATGGCAGCGGCGCTCCGCCGCTGGTGCCGAGCGCTCCTAACGCGCCGGGCGCCCTCACGGCGCAGGCGGCGTCGAGCTCCGCGATCAACCTCTCCTGGCAGGACAATGCGACCAACGAGGACTCCTTCCGCGTCGAGCAGCTCGTCAACGGCGCCTACCAGGAGATCCGGAGCCTGCCCGCCGGCACGACCGCGACCCAGATCGGCGGCCTCGCGGCCTCGACCGCCTACAGCTTCCGGGTGCGGGCGGCCAACGCCGGCGGCTACTCGGCCTACAGCAACACGGCGAGCGCCACCACGCCGGTCCCCCCGGTTCCGCCGGCCGCTCCCACCGCTCTGACGGCGCAGGCCGTGTCGACCAGCGCCATCAATCTCTCCTGGCAGGACAACTCGACCAACGAGGACTCCTTCCACGTGCGGCAGCTCGTCAACGGCACCTATCAGGAGATCCAGGTCCTGGGACCGAACGTGACGAGCGTGCAGATCGGCGGCCTCGCGGCCGGGACCACCTACAGCTTCCTGGTGGTGGCCGCCAACGCCTACGGCTCCTCGGCCTTCAGCAACGCCGCCAGCGCCACCACGCAGGCTCCGCCGCTCCCGGTGCCGGCCGCGCCGACGAATCTCACGGCCAAGGGGGGGACCGCGGCCGGCACGATCCAGCTCACCTGGACCGACAACTCGAGCAACGAAACCTCGTTCCGCATCGAGGAGCTGATCGGCGGCTCCTATCAGGAGGTGTACGCGGTGGGCGCGAGCATCACCACGGCCCAGATCACCGGCCTCGCCCCCGGCGCCAGCTACTCCTTCCGGGTGCGGGCCGCCAATGCGTCCGGCTACTCCGCCTACAGCAACGTGGCCACCGCCACCAGCACGCCGGGCACGCCGCCCCCCACCGCCCCGCAGATCACCTCGGCCACGGCGCTCGGCAGCGGCGCGGTGCAGGTCAAGTGGCGCGACAACTCCTCGACCGAGATCCAGTTCGTGGTCGAGGATTCGACCAACGGCAGCACGTTCCAGACGGCGGCCACCTTGCCGGCGAATTCCACTCTCGCCAAGATCACGGGCCTGACCAAGGGCGTCAAGTACTACTTCCGCGTCAAGGCGGTGGACGTCTTCGGACAGTCGTCCTACAGCACGGTGATGTACGTGACCGTGCGCTGAGGATCTCCCACCCTTGCTCCCTGGCCGGACCTTTCGGGGTCCGGCTTTTTTTATTGCCGCTTTTATTGCCGCCCAGGGCCGGCGAGCTGGTTGCGCAAGGCCTCGAGGCTGATGCCCAACAGGGCCGCGGCCTTGCTCTCGTCGCCGCCGGACGCTTCGAGGGTCGCCGCGATCAGCCGGCGCCGGACCTCGACGATCGAGGCGCCGACCTGGACGTCGAGGCTGTTGGCCAGGGCTTCGCTCACCTCGCGGGGCAGGCAGCGGGCGGCGATCTCGTCGTCCGCCATGATGAAGGCGCGGTGGACGACGTTCTTGAGCTCGCGCACGTTGCCGGGCCAGGGGTGGGCGCGCAGCCGCAGGAGCGCGTCCTCGGTCCACTCCTTGGCGGTCCCCTGCCGCTCGTTGAGCTGGCTCAGGAAATGGACGGCGAGGAGCAGGACGTCGTCGCCGCGCTCGCGCAGGGGCGGCATGTGGATCGGGAAGACCTGCAGCCGGTAGAGCAGGTCCTCGCGCATCTTCCCCTCCTGGACGGCCTTCAAGGGATCGCGGTTGGTGGCGGCGATCACCCGCACGTCGACGTCCACCGGCGCGTCGGCGCCGATGCGCAGGACGGAGCCGGTCTCCAGGACCCGCAGGAGCTTCACCTGGAGGTCGATCGGCATCTCGGTGATCTCGTCCAGTAAGAGGGTGCCCTTGTGGGCGCGCTCGAAGTACCCCTTGTGCCGGCGGTCGGCGCCGGTGAAGCTGCCGCTCTCGTGGCCGAACAGCTCGCTCTCGATCAGCGTGGGCGAGACGGCGCCGCAGTTGAGCGGCAGGAACGGCGCCTTCGACCGCCGCGACAGCAGATGGATCGTCTGCGCGGCGAGGTCCTTGCCGGTCCCGCTCTCGCCGATCAGGAGGACCGAGGCCTCGGTGGGCGCCACCCGGTTGATCATCCCGTAGAGCTCCTGCATCGGCGGCGACGCCCCCAGCAGCAGGCCCAGCCGTCCGACCTCCTGGGGGACGGACACCGGCTCGGCGTCGGGCGCCTCCGCCTGCTGGACGCTGACCAGATCGGCCAGGAGGTTCTTGAGCCGGCCGATGTCGAGCGGCTTGGTCAGGTAGTCGCTGGCCCCCAGGCGCAGGGCCTGCACGGCGCTCTCCACGTCGGCGTGGCCGGTCATGAAGACGACCTTGGTGGCGGCGCCCAGCTCCAGGTTGGTGAGCAGCTCGACGCTCTTGCCGTCGGGCAGGTAGAGGTCGATCAGGGCGATGTCGGGGACCCGCTGGCCGATCAGGACGCGGGCATCCCGGAGCGTGCCCGCCGTCTGCGTGGTGAAACCCTGCCCCTCCACGAGCTCGGCGAGCGCGGAAAGGAAGTTGGGATCGTCATCGACGGCGAGAAGGTGCGGCATGGCAAGACGCCGAGCATACCACTGGCGGGATTCCACGGACGAACACGGACAGTCACGGTCCTCACGGACAGCGGGCTCGGTATTTGCCGTCCTTCCGGCACGCATCTCGCACCGCGCTCCCCCGTGCACCGCCTCTGCCTCCTCCCCCTCCTCGGCCTCGCCCTGGCCTGCACGCCCGCCGAGCCGCAGGAGCGCTCGGAGAGCGCCTACCTCGACTACCTCCGCCACGCCCCCGAATTCCAGCCCGTCCGCAAGGTGGTGCCCAAACGCTGGGACACCTGGATCTACATGCCCTGGCGCTACCAGTGGACGATCGGCACCGGGGAGGCGGGGGGGCGGTTCTGCCGGGATTTCGGTATCAACGGCGGCATGACCGATCACGGCGAGGGGCCGCTCGACTGGCTGCAGCGCTGGCACCTCCGCTTCTACAACGACCACACGGCGGGCAGGGGGGACCTCTATCTGGAGCCCGACGGCCTCGACGCCCGGCTGCGCGATCCCAACGCCGTCCGCCCCCGGCCGCTCGACCGCGCCCTCATCGACCGCCTGGGCGAGACGGTCGCGGCGCGGGTGCGCAACCTCCGCCAAAGCCCCCTGCGCATCGCCTACGCCCTCGACGACGAGGCCTCCTGGGGATCGTTCTCCCGCCCGGCCGTCTGGCGGATCAACAACGACGACGCGGCTTACCAGAGCTGGCTGCGCAGCTACTACGGTAGCGATGCGCCGCCGGCCCGCTGGGTATCCCCCAACGATCTCTTTCCGCAACTCGCGAAGCCGTTGAAGGAGATCGACCTCTCGCCGCTGCTCGACCGGATGTCCTACAACGACTCGGTCTGGGCGAATCTCCTGGGCGAGCTCGTCGAGCGGTGCAACCGGGAGGACCCCGAGACCCCCTGCGGCGTCGTGGGCGCCCAGGGCCCCGGGATGTGGGGGGGCTTCGACTACGCCAAGCTGGCGAAGAAGGTCCAATTCATCGAGG
Organism: Acidobacteriota bacterium; assembly: GCA_003223675.1. Taxonomy (GTDB): domain Bacteria; phylum Acidobacteriota; class Thermoanaerobaculia; order Multivoradales; family UBA5704; genus DATARR01. The sequence goes on along the minus strand of QHVW01000157.1, from coordinate 7,520 downwards.
CCTACGACCTCGGCTCCTCCCACGAGATCCTCCGCTCGTTCGACCGCGACGACACGGTCCCGCGGGTGACCACCCACTTCCACGACGAGACGCGGGGCACGGGCCAGGACGTCTGGCTCGCCTGGCACTATTTCGCCCACGGCGACCGCGGGATGATCGGCTGGGTCGACGGGAGCTGGTTCGCGGGGGAACGGCCCCGGCCCTGGCTCGACCGCTTCAAGCCGGCCCTGAAGGAGCTGGGCCAGGTGCAGGGGCCCAAGCTGGCCGGCGCCCGCGCGCTTCACGACGGCGTCGCGATCTACTACTCCCACCCCTCGATCCAGGTCTCCTGGATGCTCGACGCCGAGGCGCACGGCAAGACCTGGGCGAACCGCAACGACGACTTCCGGCTCGGCACCTCCCACAACGTGCGCCGGGCCTGGGAGACGATGCTCGCCGACGCCGGGCTGCGCTACGACTTCCTCTCCTATGACCAGGTGGCGCTGCACGGCGTACCGGCGGAGTACCGGGCGCTGATCATCCCCGCCGTCTTTGCCATCTCGGACGCCGAGGCCCGGCGGATCGCCGACTTCGCGCGCGCCGGCGGGACGGTGATCGCCGACTTCTCCTGCGGCCTCTTCGACCAGCACGGCCGGGGGCGGACGCACGGCGCGCTCGACGGCCTCTTCGGCGTGGAGCACGACGGCAGCGAGACGCGAAGCGACTTCTTCGCCGGCCGCCTCTGGGTGGAGACCAACCAGGACGCCGGCTATGGGTTCCGCCGCTGGCGCGATCTTTTCGCAACCCTCCAGCCTCCGCTCCAGCAGGGATACGCCGTGGCCGAGCGGAAGCTGCCGGTGGGCACGGAACGGCGGGTGGGCAAGGGGCGGGCCGTCTACCTCAACCTCTCGCCGCAGCGCTATCTCATGGAGCGGGAGGAGGGCCGACGGGACGCGGAGCGCCGGCGCCCGTTCCTCGATCCCATCCGCCGGGCCGGCGTGGCCCCCTGGATCGCCGTGAGCGGCGAGCCTTCCATCCCCCTGGAGGCGACCTATTGGTCGAAAGGGGGACGCACCTTCGTCTTCGTGCTGCAAAACGTACCCATCGCCGGCCGCACCACCGGGGGCGGCGGGGCCGTGGGGCTCACTGAAGGGGAGGTCTCCGTCGAGGTCCGGCTGGCTGCTCCGGTGCGCGACGTCCGCGACGAGCGGACCGGCCGTAAGCTCCCGGATGGCAATCACTTCCGGTTCCGGATCCCGGCCACGGAGGCCGCCCTCTTCAGCTTCGCGGGCATGCCTCCCCATCCAGGGCCGCGGTGAATGGCACGCCTTCTGCACGACGCCTCGCGACGGTTGAGCTGTATCCGTAGCGGCGGGGGATCACCGATGACACGAGTCGTCTACATCATGGGGCACGGCTACTCCGGCTCGACGCTCCTGACCTTTCTTCTGAGCACGCATCCGCAGATCGCCACGATCGGCGAGCTGGGCATCGCGCCGCAGGCCAAGGAGGAGTTCGGGCGGCCGGAGGAGTACTTCTGCTCCTGCCACACGCCGGTCCGCCAGTGCGGCTTCTGGCAGCGGGTCTCCCAGGAGATGGCCGGGCGGGGGCACCCCTTCGACGTCTGGGACGCCGACCTCGACTTCCGCGTCCGCGAGGGCGGCATCGCCGACGTGCTCCTGCGCGCCGTGCAGCGCGGACCGGTGCTGGAGACGGCCCGCGACCTCGGGCTGCAGATCGTCCCCCGCGCCCGCCGCCAGCGCGACCGCATCGTCTCCAGGATCGACTCGCTGGCGGAGATCGTCCTCCGCATCAAGGGGTGCGACGTCTTCCTCGACAGCTCCAAGCGGCCCGAGCGGGCCACCCTCATGCAGCGCTCCGGGCTCTTCGACCTGCGGGTGATCCACCTGGTGCGCGACGGCCGGGCCGTCTCCTGGTCGTCGATCAAGCACCTGGGGATCGGCCCCGTGGAGGCGGCGCGCTCCTGGCTCGCCGACAACCGGGGCTCCGAGCACGCCCGCCGCTACTTCCCGGCCGACCGCTGGACGACGCTGCGCTACGAGGACCTCTGCGCCGATCCCGACGGCACGCTGCGCCGCATCCACGCCTTCGCCGGCATCCCGTCCCGCAACGGCTTCCACAACTTCCGCGCCGTCGACCATCACATCATCGGCAATGAAATGCGCCTCTCCTCCACGTCCGAGATCCGCCTGGACGAGAGTTGGAAAAAGGCCCTCACTCCGGAGCAGATGACCACCATCGACCGGCTCGTCGCTCCCCTGAACCGGAGATATGGATATGGACCTCTCTGAGACCGAGACGATGCGGCCCGCTCTGCGGAGCGCCACCCCGGCGCTCGACGGCGGGCCGCGCCTCCAGGAAGCCGCGCCGGCGAAAATCACCGCCGCCACCCGCCAGGGAAACCTCCGCGTCGCCCTGGTCGGCGCCGGCTACGTGGCTCAATTCCACCGCGACGTCCTGGCCGAGACACCGGGAGTCAATCTGGTGGCGGTGTGCGACGCCGACGCCGACCGGGCCCGCGCCGCCGCGCGGCAGTGGGGCATCCCCAACGCCGTGGGCGCGGTCGAGGAGCTCCGGGACCTGGCGATCGACGTCGCCCACGTCCTGGTGCCGCCCGACCTCCATGTCAAGGTCGCCCGCGCGCTGCTGGAGATGGGGATCGGCGTCCTGATCGAAAAGCCCATGGCGTTGGCGAGCGCCGACGCCCGCGAGCTCCAGGCGCTGGCCGGCCGGCTGAATCTCCCCCTGGGGGTGAACCACAACAACGTCTGGCACCCCGCCTTCGTCCGTCTGCTCGACCACGTGCGGGCCGGGCGGATCGGCAAGGTCGAGCACGTGCGGGTCTGCCTCTCGGTGCCGCTGGCCCAACTGGAGGCCGGCGACTTCTCGCACTGGATGTTCCGCTCGCCCGAGAACATCGTCTTCGAGCAGGCCCCCCATCCGCTCTCCCAGCTCCACTGCCTGATCGGCGCCGTGCGCGAGGCGAAGACCACCATCCTCGGCACCCGCGAGCTCCACCCCGGCCAGATCTTCCACGACCGCTGGCTGGTGGCGGCCCGCGGCGAGAAGGGGACGGCCGAGATCTACCTGGCGTTCGGCCAGGGATTCCACCGCTGGACCCTGGAGGTGCTCGGCTCCGACGGCTCGGCCGAGGCCGACCTCGGCCACAACCTCTTCTCCTACGAGGAGAAGACCCCCTGGCTGGAGTTCTGGAACAGCTTCCTGGCGGGATGGCGCCGTTCGCGCGCGCTCTCCCGGGGAGCGGCGGCGGGGGTCGCGCGCTACGCCCGTTTCACGCTGGGGATGGGCCCCCGCATGGACAGCTACTTCGCCGGCATGCGCGGCTCGGTGCGGGCCTTCTACGACGCCCTGCGTACGACCAAGCCTCTGCCGGTGGACGGCGCTGAAGCCGCCGAGGTGCTCGACTGGTGCGAGGCCATCGCCGCCGAAGCCGTGCGCGGCCGGAGGGCCGTGTCAGCTCCCGTCCACCTCCCCGAGCCGGGCCCGGCGCGGCCGGACGAGGTGGTGGTGCTGGGCGGCACCGGCTTCATCGGCCGCCGGGTGGTGGCGAAGCTGGTGGAGCGGGGGCTGCCGGTAACCGCCGTGGTGCGCCGCGCGCACAGCCTCCCCGCCGTCCTCACCGCCGCCGCGCGGGACGGCCGGCTGCGCCTGTTGCCCGGCCGCCTGGAGGACGGCGAGGCGCTGGCGGCGGCCCTGAAGGGGGCGAAGACGGTCCTTCATCTGGCGACCGGCGGCGGCGACTCCTGGGAGAAGATCGAGCGCTCGATGATCCAGGGGTCGGTGGACGTGGCCGAGGCGGCGCTCGCCGCCGGGGTCGAGCGCTTCGTCTACGTCTCCTCGATCGCCGCCCTCTACGCCGGCCCCGACCGCGGCACCAGCGTGATCGACGACTCGCTGGAGACCGATCCCAGGCCGGAAGGGCGCGAGATCTACAGCCGCGGCAAGATGGAAGCCGAGCGCCGCCTGCTGGAGCTCCACCGCCGGCGCGGCCTGCCGCTGGTGATCGTGCGTCCGGGCGTGGTGCTCGGCGAGGGCACGCCCCTCCAGCACAGCGGCCTCGGCCTCTGGGTGCGCGACAACCATTGCGTGGGCTGGGGGATGGGCGACCATCCGCTGCCGGTGGTGGACGTGGACGACGTGGCCGAGGCGCTCGTCCTGCTGGCGCTCCATCCCGGGCACGGCCTCGACGGCCAGGCGCTCAATCTGGCCTCCAGAGCGCCGCTCTCCGCCCGCGAGATCGTCCGGGAGATGCGCTGGGCCACCGGCCGCGATCTCCATTTCCATCCGCGCCCCCTATGGCTGAGCCAGACGATGGAGATCGGCAAGTGGATCGTCAAGAAGGCCGGCCGCCGTCCGGGCGTGACCTTCCCTTCCTATCGCGATCTCAAGACCCGGTCGCTGGCGGTCCCCTTCAGCTCCCGTCTCGCCCGCGAGACGCTGGGCTGGCGGCCGGTGGAGGACCGGGAGGAGTTTCTGGACCGGACGGTGCGGATTTATGAAAGGACCTAAAGGACCCAAAGGACCTAAAGGACGAAAAGGACAACAAGGAGAAACAGCCTTGTCCTTTGGGTCCTTTAGGTCCTTTTCCCCGCCATGAGGGTCCCCCACCTCCTCCACGTCTTCTCCAACTTCGTCCCCACCGGGCCGGAGCTGCGCACGGTGGCGCTGATCGACGCCTTCGGGGATCGGTTCCGGCATTCGATCCTCTCGATGGACGGCCGCACCGGCGCCGCCGAGCGCCTCCCTCCGGAAGCGGACGTGACGCTGCTGCCGAGCCCACCGCGGGCCGGCTCCCTCGCCACCGCCCGGCGGCTCCGGCGGCTGCTGGCCGAGACGGCGCCGGACCTCGTCCTCACCTACAACTGGGGGGCGTTCGACATGCTGCTCGCCGCCCGCGGCGCCGGATTCCGGCGGCTGGTCCATCACGAGGAGGGGTTCAACGAGGACGAGGCTGAGAGCTTCAAGATGCGCCGCGTCCTCGCCCGCCGGGTGGTGCTCCCGGGCGCCCACCGCCTCGTCGTCCCCTCGCAACGCCTGCGCGCCATCGCCACCGGCCTGTGGAAGGTTCCGGAGGAGAAGGTCCGGCTGATCCCCAACGGCATCCCCCTCGACCGCTTCACCCCGGGTGAGAGGGATCCGGAGCTGCGCGCCCGTTTGGGGCTCCCGGCCGGCGCGCCGGTGGTGGGCACGGTGGGAAGCCTGCGGCCGGTGAAGAATTTCACCCGCCTGCTCGACGCCTGCGCCGCCGCGGGCGAGATCCATCTCCTGGTGATCGGCGACGGCGAGGACCGCCCCGCCCTGGAACGCCGGGCGGCGGCGGCGGACCTCGCCGGGCGCGTCCATTTCGCCGGCTATCAGGCCGATCCCGCCCCCTGGTACCGGGCGATGGACCTCTTCGCCCTCTCCTCGGACAGCGAGCAGATGCCGCTCTGCCTGGTCGAAGCCATGGCTTCAGGGCTCCCCGTGGCCGCCACCGACGTGGGGGACGTCCGCGCCATGCTTCCCGCGGAGCAGGCGCCGTTCCTCGTCCCGGTGAACGGCGCCGGCACGGCCGGGGCCCTGGGCGGCCGCATCGCCGCGCTCGCCTGCGATCCCGAGACCCGCCGCGTCCTGGGGGAGCTCAACCGCCGCCGGGCCGAAGAGCGCTTCGCCTTCGCGGCCATGTGCGCGGCCTACCGGGAGGTGTACGAATCGGCGTTGACCCTATAAGGCCGCAGGCCGCCCCTGGGACCGCCGGCGTCCTCGCCGGCCTTCTAACCAAAAACAGCACAACAACTTAGTTAGAAAGCCGGCGAGGACGCCGGCGGTCCCAGGGGGGGTAAAACCCACTGTGGTAAAATCTCCCTGCCTTGAAAGACGACCCGCCTAGACGCGCTACCCACCCCTCCTCTCCCGGCCTCCAGCAACCCCGATTCCCAGGCCCCGGGGGAGAGGTGTATCCGGAGAGGCGAGGATGACCCACTTCGAGCTGACTCCCGGCTGGGGGATGGCGCTCGGCCTGCTGCTGGTCGCCCTCAACGGCTTCTTCGTCGCCGCCGAGTTCGCCCTGGTCAAGGTGCGGCCCACCCAGCTCGAGCCCCTGATCAGTGAAGGGTCGCGCCGGGCGCGGATGGCGCGGCACATGATCCGCCACCTGGACGCCTATCTGTCGGCCACCCAGCTCGGCATCACCCTGGCGAGCCTGGCGCTCGGCTGGGTGGGCGAGCCGGCCTTCTCCTGGCTCGTCCGCCCGGCGGTCGCCCTGGTCGCCGGGAACAACCCCGACCTCGTCCATACGGTGAGCCTGACGATCTCGTTCCTGGTCATCACCGTCCTGCACATCGTGCTGGGCGAGCAGGCGCCCAAGACGCTCGCCATCCGCCGGGCCGAGGGGATGGCGCTGCTGATCTCGTTTCCCCTCTACGCCTTCTACAAGCTCACCTATCCGGCGATCTGGCTTTTGAACCACTCCGCCAACCGGCTGCTCAGGCTGATCGGGGTCACCCCGGCGGCCGAGGGGGAGCTGCTGCACGACGAAGAGGAGCTGCGGCTGCTCCTCTCCTCCTCCAAGGAGAGCCAGCTCTCGACGCAAAAACGCGAGCTGCTCGACAACATCTTCGAGCTGTCGCACCGGATGGCGCGGCAGATCATGCTCCCCCGCCAGGACGTGGTCTACCTCTCGACCCAGCGCCCCCTGGCGGAGAACCTGCGCCTCGCCCGCCGCAGCGGTCACACCCGTTTCCCGCTCTGTGAAGGGGACCTCGACCACGTCATCGGCCTCGTCCACATCAAGGACATCTTCCACCGCGAGCGCCCGCTCACCGCGTTACCTGAGGTGGCGCGCGAGATCGCGTTCGTCCCCGAGACCCTGGAGCTCGACCGCCTGCTCAAGCGCATGCGCACCGAGCGCTTCCACCTGGCCGCGGTGATCGACGAGTACGGCGGCGTCTCCGGCATCGTCACCCTGGAGGACGTGATCGAGGAGATCGTCGGCTCCATCCAGGACGAGTTCGACGTCGAGAAGCCCGAGGTGGTCGAGAAGGGGGAGGGTGTCTACGAGGTCTCCGGCGGCATGCTGGTCGAGGACCTGGAGGAAGCGCTCGGCGTCGAGCTGTCCGAGCGCGACGAGGACACCATCGGCGGCGTCGTCCTCTCCGAGTTGGGGAGGAACCCCGCCGTGGGCGACTGCATTCCGCTCGGGCCCGTGACGATCGAGGTCCTGGAGGTCCAGCTCAACCGGGTCGCCACCGTCCGCATCACCGTCCACCAGCCGGAGACGGTGCCGCGCGAGGAGGAGTAGGCTCCGGAGACTCCTCTCCCGCCCCCGCGAAATTTCCCTCCACGGTGCCAGTGGGTGCCCCGCGCCCTCCCGATCGGCGCTTCGCCCCAGCGCTTCCGCGGCTCTGCCTACCGGGTCTCCGCGCCAGCCCTCCCGTTGTACGCCCGGCCCGAGCCGCTGGGGAGACCCGGAAGGGTGGGCCTACTCCGCGCTCTTCGGCTCGAACAGAGTGAAGCTGTCC
>QHVW01001016.1 GCA_003223675.1 Acidobacteriota bacterium | reverse complement strand
GGACTCCCCCACGGTCGACGAATTCACCCATCTGCCGGTCGGTTATTTCTATCTGAAGACCGGCGATTTCGATCTCGCCGCCCGCACGCCGCCGCTGATCAAGGAGCTCGCGGCGCTGCCTATCCTGCCGCTCGATCCCCAGATCCGCACGGCCCGGCCCGCCCGCGAGAGCGTCTGGTACCCCTGGATCCTGGGGACCGACTTCATGCAGCGGAACCGGCCGGTCTACGACCGCCTCTTCCTCCTGGGCCGGCTGCCCATCGTCGCCCTCGCGCTGCTGATGGGGGTGGTCGTCTTCCTCTGGGCCCGCGACCTCTACGGCCCGGCGGCCGGGCTGGTGGCGCTCACCTTCTTCGCCTTCAATCCAACGCTCATCGGCCACTCCCACATCGTCACCGCGGACGTGGGGGTCGCCACCCTCGGCGCGCTCGCGCTCTACCTCTTCTATCAGTGGTCGCTCCAGCCCACCGTCCCCCGCATGCTCCGCGCCGGGATCGCCCTGGGGCTGGCCCAGCTCGCCAAGACCACGGCCGTGCTGCTCTATCCCATCCTCGGCCTGCTGGTGCTGATCGCCCTGGTCCGGGGGGAGCGGCCGGTGGCCCGCCGCCTCGGGGGGCTCGCGGCGATGATCCTCCTGAGCCTGCTGGTGCTGAACGTGGGCTACCTCTTCCAGGGGACGGGCAAGCCCCTGGGATCCTTCGAATTCCAGAGCCGCTTCATGAAGGGGATCGCCGGCCACCTCCCGGCGGCGCTCCCGATGCCCCTGCCGGCCCCCTATCTCGCAGGGTTCGACGGCGTGCGGCTCGACGCCGAGTCTGGCGAGTTTCCCAACTACCTCTTCGGCCGCTGGTCGCGCCAGGGGACGCCGCTCTACTACCTGATCTGCCTCCTCTTCAAGACGCCGCTGCCCCTGCTGATCGCTCTGCTGCTTGCGCCGTTCATCCGCCCCCGGGTCCGGCCGCGCGGCGAGATCTACCTCGGCCTGCCGCTGGCGATCCTGCTGCTCTCGTACTCGGTGCTCACGGGCAACGTGAACTATGGCATCCGGCACATCCTCTCGGTCTTCCCGCTGCTCTTCGTCTATGCGAGCCGCCTGACGCCGTTCGTCCTGGAGAAGGGGCCCGCCTTTCGCCGCGCCGCCCTGGCCGGGCTGTTGCTCTACCCCCTGTCGGCCCTG
>QHVW01000847.1 GCA_003223675.1 Acidobacteriota bacterium | reverse complement strand
CCGGAAGATCTGGGCCAGCCTGGGGCTCGTGGGCTCCGCCGGAGAGTCCTGGCGCACCCCCATGGGCGGCCGGATCGACTCCGAGATCCAGACCGACCTCGGCATCCACACCGGCTTCTCGGGTAGCGCCCTGGTCGATATGCGAGGGCGGGTGATCGGCGTCAACACCGCCGGGATCTACCGCGCCACGGCCAGCGTCATCCCCACCGCGACCGTGCGGCGGGTGATGGACGCCCTGCTCTCCCACGGCCAGGTGCGACGCGGCTATCTGGGGATCGGCACCCAGCCCGTCCGCCTCCCCCGCGACCTCGCCGAGCGGCTGGGCCAGCCGAGCGGCCTGCTGGTCATCTCGGTCGAGCCGGACAGCCCGGCGGGTCAGGGAGGGCTGGTCCTGGGCGATACCATCCTCGTCTTCGAGGGCACTCCGCTCCGGCATCCCGGCGAGCTCATGCCCCTCCTCGACGAGGAGACGATCGGCAGGGAAGCCACGCTCAGCATCCTGAGGGCGGGCGAGATCCGGGAGATCCGCGTCACGGTGGGAGCCCGCAACGGGAAGAAGGACCGCCAGCCTTAAGGATTGGCCCGGAGCGGTGTCTCGTCCGGTTTCTCCTCGAGGTAGAAGTTGAGATAGGTGAGGAGGAACTTGACGAAGCTCGGGCTGTAGATGTCGTTGTGCCCCGGGATCAGGTTGGCGTTGGCGTGCATCACGAGGTACGGCGAGGACCTGTCCCAATTCGGCCGGATCTCGGTCAGCCGGATCCCGTCGGGTAGCGACCCCTGGAGACCGTTCGCGTCCAGGGCGCGCAGAGCCGCGCAGGGCCCCCCGTCCTCGGGAGGGGTGGCCCGCACGGCCTCGTCGACCGCCACCCGGATCTTGCGGATCTCCTCAGGCGAGGCGAAGGGGCAGCCGCACGACCCGGGCTCCTCCGAAGACCTGCTGCTTCTGAGTCTCGTCCTGGATGTGGCCGTCGTCGGACAGCTCGATGAACCCCAGCGTGAACCCCGGATACCGCTCGATCGACCGCTGGGCCACCTCCTCCCGGATCGGGTCCCCCGGCCGGCTGCTCGCGAGAGCCTCGAGATCGAGCAGCTTGTCCGAAGGTCCGGTCCCCCGGACCAGGGCCTTGGGGGTGCAGGCGCAGAGGAGCGACAGGACGAGCAGGAGCGACAGGCATCGCGGCATACGGCATCCTTTCGAAGATCTTGAAGATCTCCTCCCGATCTTTCAGGAATCGGGATGGCGCGCTAGTGATTTTCCTAGTGTACCCTGGACTCGCAGCCACCTGAAAATCCGCGGGGTGCTATACTGTGCACAGTGTGCACCTCTTTGGAGGGCGTATGGCGACCAAGGCCAAAGGAATCCGAATCCCGACCGAGCTCGATGAAGCGATCGCCCAGGAATCAGAGACTCGCGGCAAGTCCTGGTCGGCCATGACGACGGAGCTCCTCGACGAGGCGATCCGAGGTCGGCGGGCTCCGGGAGTCTCCTTCGTCGATGGCCCGACAGGGCGTCGAGCCGTCGTGGCAGGGACCGGACTGGACGTCTGGGAGGTCATCGCTACTTGGAAGGAGGGTGGCGAAAGCCATGAGCTCCTACGGCAAAACTATCCCTGGTTGAGCGAAATCCAACTTCGTGCGGCACTCGGCTATTACCAGCTCTACTCCTCCGAGATCGATGCGCGCCTGGAACGTGAGGCACGGTGGACGCCTGAGAGAGCTTGGCGAGAGCTCCCCTTCTCGCGGCCTCGGAACCACTAACTACGTTCCATGGGCTTCCTTCTCGACGAGGATGTCAATCCCGCGGTTGCGGAGATCGCGCGGGGTCTCGGACTGGACGTTCTTTCCGTCCACGAAATCGACCGGCGCGGCTTTCAGGATGAGGATCAGCTCCGATTCTCGGCGTCCCAGCAGCGCATCTTCGTCACGCGCAACCGGGACGACTTCCTGCGGCTGACCCTGATCTTCTTCCAGGCTCACGAGCCTCACGCCGGCCTTCTCATCGTCCCCCGCAGCCTGCCCAACCATCTGCCGGAGAGAATCGCCCACGCGCTGAAGCGGTGGCAGGAGCGCCCCGGTGATCCGGGTGCTTACTTCATCGACTTTCTTACGCCCTGATCACTTCCAGAATTCGATCGGCCGCGGCTCCAGGATCAGGCCGTGCTCGTGGGCGCGGCGGTAGAACTCCTCGAGCCCCTTGATCTCCTCGTCGCGTAGGAAGAAGGAGAGGTTCTCCGTCAGGTAGGCGCGCACCTCGGAGGAGTCGAGCCCCATCTCGGCCGCCGCCTCGCGCGCCAGGGTGTCGAGCGAGGAGAGGCCGTAGCGCAGGCTGCTCTTGAAGTAGAAGGGGAGGTCCGGGATCTCGACCTCCGGCCGCACCGCCCAGACGGCGAAGACGAACGGCTGCCCGGTGAGGTCCTTCCACTCCGCCGCGAGGTCGGTGATGAGGTAGCGCTCGCGGTCCACCCGCAGGGCGGGATCGCCGATCACCAGCGCCGCGTCCGCCTCGGCCAGCATCCGCTCCGGGTCCGGACGCTCGTGGATGTACTCGGGGGAGAGCCCCCAGCGCTCGCGCAGCAGGATGCGGACCAGCGTCGCCGAGGTGCGGCTGTTGGTGTCCAGCGCCACGCGCCGGACCTCGGGGAGCGGCACGCGCGAGACCAGGAGGACGCTGCGCACCTCGTGATGCGCCGCCACGCACATATCGGGGAGCACCCGCAGGTTGGGGATGCGCTGCACCTCGATCGACGGGATGAGACCGATGTCGAGGTTCCCCTGCGCCAGCAGCCGCGCCACCAGCGACGGCGGATGGTAGCTCGGCGCGAACAGGTCCGCGTGATGGCCCTTGAGAAAGCCCCAGGCCAACGGCTTGCTGTTCAGGAAGTTGACGATGCCGACGCGCAGCTTGGGCAAGGGCGGCCGGCCTCCGCTACTTCGACATCGCGTTCAGGAAGTCCTGGTTGGCCTTCGTCTTCGAGAGCTTGTCGAGCAGCAGCTCCATGCTCTCCACCGTGGACAGCGGGTTGAGCACCTTGCGCAGCACCCACACCCGGTGCAGCTCGCTCTCGGGCATCAGCAGCTCTTCCTTGCGGGTGCCCGACTTGTTGATGTCGATCGCCGGGAAGACCCGCTTGTCGACCAGCTTGCGATCGAGATGGATCTCGCAGTTGCCGGTGCCCTTGAACTCCTCGAAGATGACGTCGTCCATGCGGCTGCCGGTGTCGACCAGGGCCGTGGCGATGATCGTCAGCGACCCGCCCTCCTCGATGTTGCGGGCGGCGCCGAAGAAGCGCTTCGGCCGGTGCAGGGCGTTGGCGTCGATACCGCCGGAGAGCACCTTGCCCGAAGGCGGCTGGACGGTGTTGTAGGCGCGCGCCAGGCGGGTGATCGAGTCGAGCAGGATCACCACGTCCTTCTTGTGCTCGACCAGGCGCTTGGCCTTCTCGATCACCATCTCGGCCACCTGCACGTGGCGGGTGGCGGGCTCGTCGAAGGTCGAGGAGACGACCTCGCCCTGCACCGAGCGCTGCATGTCGGTGACCTCTTCCGGCCGCTCGTCGATCAGCAGCACGATCAGCATCGCCTCGGGGTGGTTCTTCTCCACCGAGTGGGCGATCGACTGCAGCAGCATGGTCTTGCCGGTGCGCGGCGGCGCCACGATCAGCGCGCGCTGCCCCTTGCCCATCGGCGTCGAGAGGTCCATCACCCGCGACGACATGTCGCCGCCGACCTCGAGCTTGATCCGCTCCTGCGGGTAGAGCGGCGTCAGGTTGTCGAAGAAGATCTTGTTGCGGGCGACTTCCGGGTGCTCGAAGTTGACCGCCTCGACCTTGATCAGGGCGAAATAGCGCTCGCCCTCCTTCGGCTGCCGCACCTGGCCGGAGATGGTGTCGCCGGTGCGCAGGTCGAAGCGCCGGATCTGGCTCGAGGAGACGTAGATATCAGCCGGGCCGGGGAGGTAGTTGTACTCCGGGGCGCGCAGGAAGCCGAAGCCGTCCGGCAGGCACTCGAGCACCCCCTCGGCGAAGATCAGGCCGCTCTTCTCGGTCTGCGCCTGGAGGACCTTGAAGATCAGCTCCTGCTTGCGCATGCCGGTGGCGCCCTCGACGCCCAGGTCCTTGCCGATCTGGGTGAGCTGGGAGATGCTCATCTCCTTGAGCGCGCGGATGTCGAGGGCCTCGACCGCGCTGCCCTTCTCTACCTGGTTCTGTGTGGATGGTTTGGCCATGTCGTTCCTCGTCAGTTCATTCTCTTGCTCTTGCACTTGCACTCGCTTCCAGGTGGGGCGAAAGACTGCCCCAGAGTTCCTTCATCCCTTCTCCCGAGTGCGCGGAAACAGGGATGAGGGGGGTTTCACACCCAAGTCCCAGGGCTCCCCGAATGTCGCGCAGCGCCCCGGGCCGCTTGCCGCGGGGCACCCGGTCGATCTTGGTGGCGGCCACGGTCAGCGTCGCCCCGAGGCCGGTCAGATACTCATACGCCCGGACGTCCAGCGGGGTCGCCCCCACCTTGGCGTCGATCAGCAGCACCAGCCGCATCCGCGGCAGCGCCTCGCGCAGGTACGCCTCGACCAGCGCCGCCCACTCCCGCCGATCCTCCTTGCCGGCCTTGGCGTAGCCGTATCCCGGCAGGTCCACGAACCAGAAGCGCCGGTTGATCAAGAAGTAGTTGACGGCCCGGGTCCGCCCCGGGGTGGAGCTGGTCTTCGCCAGCCCCTTGCGCGCCAACAGCCGGTTCATCACGCTCGACTTGCCGACGTTGGAGCGCCCCACGAAAGCGACCTCGGGGCGACCGTCCCGCAGGAAGTCCCCGCTCGTGTGAGCGGAACGGGCGAACTCCGCGGTCTCGATTTTCAAGCGATCTACCCGACGCTCGCGGACACGGTCCGCGGCCGCCCTGCCGGCGGGTTGTCGCCGCTCAGGAGGCGGCCGCGAACCACGATCGACTCGATCGACTCGATCGACTCTTCAATGGCTTCGGGGACCGGTGGATCCGAAGTCAATGGGCCAGGGTGTCCGGCCCCACCGGAGGCTCAGACACCTCCTTGAACTTGCCACCCTTGGGCATGGGGGTGAGCGGTCCGTCGAGGGCGAGGCGCAGGACCTCGTCCATCGACTCGACCAGGTGGACCTCCATCGCCTCCCGCACCTCGGCCGGGATCTCCTCCAGGTCCTTCTCGTTCTCGCGCGGCAGGATGACCTCGGTGATGCCGCCGCGGTAGGCGGCGAGCACCTTGTCCTTGATCCCGCCCACCGGCAGGACCTTGCCGCGCAGGGTGATCTCGCCGGTCATCGCCACGTCCTTGCGCACCGGGATCTTGCTGAGCGCCGAGACGAGGGTGGTGGCCATGGTGATGCTGCCGAAGAGCTCCGACCGGCTGCGCAGGTAGGAGACCGCGGCGCGCGCCGACTCCTGCATCACCTCGCCCAGCTTGCCGGTCAGCGTGAGCTTCCCCTTGCCCGGCATCAGGCCGACCTCGGTCTCCAGCAGCTCGCCGCCGACCTCGGTCCAGGCGAGCCCGGTGGCGACGCCGACCTCCGACTCCTGGTTCTTCCGCCGGTTGCGGAACCGCGCCTTGCCGAGGAACTCGGCGATCATCTCGGGCTGCACCACGAGCTCGACCCCCGGCCCCTCGCGCACCACCCGGCGGGCGATCTTGCGGCAGATCGAGGCGATCTCGCGCTCCAGGCTGCGCACCCCCGCCTCGCGGGTGTACCCCTCGATGAGCACGCGGATCGCCTCCTCGTCGAACTTGATCTTGTCGGCCGCGAGGCCGTGCTCCTTGACCTGGCGCGGCACCAGGAACTGCTGGGCGATCGCCAGCTTCTCGTTGAGCGTGTAGCCGGAGAGCTGGATGACCTCCATGCGGTCCTTGAGCGGCGGCGGGATCGAGTGGGTCACGTTCGCCGTGGCGATGAACATCACCTTCGACAGGTCGTAGTCGACGTCGAGGTAGTGGTCGAGGAAGGAGTCGTTCTGCTCCGGGTCGAG
>QHVW01000846.1 GCA_003223675.1 Acidobacteriota bacterium | reverse complement strand
TGGCGAGCGACGACTTGCCGACGCCCGGCGGGCCGACGAAGCAGATGATCGAGCTCTTGCTCTGGCCGACGAGCTGGCGGACGGCCAAGAACTCGAGGATGCGGTCCTTGATCTTCTCGAGGCCGTAGTGGTCCTCGTTGAGCACCTTCTCGGCGTGATCCAAGTCCTTGCGCTCCTTGCTCTTCTTGCGCCAGGGGACCGACACCAGCCAGTCGATGTAGTTGCGCGACACCGTGGCCTCGGCGGAGACCGGCGGCATCGCCTCCAGGCGTTTCAATTCCTGCTCGGCCTTCTCCTTGACCTCCTTGGGGAGGCCGGCCTTCTCGATCTTCTCGCGCAGCTCGAGCAGCTCGTCGCCGCGGTCGTCCTTCCTCCCCAGCTCCTGATGGATGGCCTTGATCTTCTCGTTGAGGTAATACTCCTTCTGGGCCTTCTCCATCTGCTTC
>QHVW01000845.1 GCA_003223675.1 Acidobacteriota bacterium | reverse complement strand
GAGCTGCCCGTAGGTGATCCGCTGGGGGTCGAAGGTGATCTCCACCGACTCGGCGTGGCCCGTCCTCTCGGTGCCTACCATCTCGTAGCGCGCCGTCTCCCTGCTGCCTCCCGAATAGCCGGCGACGACCTTGGTCACCCCCTGCACGTGCTCGAACATGCCCTGCATGCCCCAGAAGCAGCCGCCGGCGACGACGGCCGTCTGCGGCCCGGTCGCCTCGGCGGCGGGGATGTCCTCCGCCGGAGGGGGGATCGCCTTGTCGATCGCGTCGGCCGCCACCCGGCAGGCCCATCCGCACGCCACGAGCGCCAGGGTCGCGGCGATGGTCTTGATTCTGCTGTGCATCGCAAGTCTCCCTTGGGGAAGTCGGAGGCAGGCGCGCGGGCGCGGCTGCCTTCAAGGGTTGATACGTTTCTCAGAAGCTTACGGATTCGGCGCGGGGACAATCCGCTGTTCAGGCGGGCGCGGACCTGCTAGAATTACCTCTGTCCCTGCTCCTAAGCTCTTGCTAAGAGGTCATCTGGCATGTCCCGATCAGGGAGTCCGCCTCAGATCCCTCCCGCGGTGTGGGAGGCCGCAGACCGGCTGTCCGCCCGGCATTCTCTCATTGGGGCGGTCAGCTATCCCTTCGCCCTGGTGGTCCTCGGGGCGACGGCGGACCTCCACCGGAAGAGCCCCTTCCTGTTCGCCGCCGCGGCGGTCGCCGTCCTGGCCCTCGCCGCGTTGCGCGTCCATCTGGCCCGGCGATTCGACGCGATCTTCCACGCCAGCCCACAACGGTGGAGAATTGCTTTCTATTCCACTTTGATTGCGAAGGCTCTGCTACTCGGCTGGCTGTACTTCGCGGTGATCACGAGCCTGGGTCCGGGGGTGCGAGCGTTCTTCGTCCTCACCATCGTCGCCGTGATGGCGAGCATGGCCGTCCTGCTCTACTGCCAGGCGCCGCGCGTCACCGTGGCCTTCGTCGTCATCCTCTGCCTGCCGGTGGTCCTGGCCCTGGCCGGCGTCTCCGGCGCATCCACATGGCATCTGGGCCCCTGGGAGCTCCTCTGCCTGGCGGTCTTCTTCCTCTATCTCTTCGCGCTGGGTGCCCAGCTTCATGCCGATCGCTGGGCGGGCCTCCTGCGCTCCCATCAGCTCGCGGTCCGCACCGCCGAGCTGGAGGCGGCCCAGCAGGAGCTGCGCCGGGACCGCGACGAGCTCGAGCGGCGAGTCGATCAACGCGCCGAGGAGCTGCGCAAGGCGAGCCTCGACTATCGCCGGATTTTCGAGAACGCTCACGATGCCATCCTCATCCTGTCACCCGGCGACGAGGTCGTCCTCAACGTCAATCCCCGGGCCTGCGAGGTCTACGGCTTCAGCCGGGAGGAATTCATCGGCATGTCGCTGGAGCGGATCTCCGAGAACGTCCCGCGCGGGCGGCAGCACATCCTCGCGACGCTGGAGCGTGGGGTCTTCTACAACTTCGAGACCGTCCAGCTTCGCAAGGACGGCAGCCGGATGTTTCTCGAGATCAACGCTTCAGCGATCGAATATGAAGGCCGCCCGGCGATCCTGAGCATCAACCGCGACGTCACGGAGCGGCGCCGGGCCGAGGAGCTGCGGCTGGCGAAAGAGGCGGCGGAGCAGGCCGACCAGGCCAAGGGCCGCTTCCTGGCCAACATGAGCCATGAGATCCGGACGCCGATGGCAGGCATCCTGGGCCTGATCGGTCTGCTGCGCAAGACCGGCCTGTCGGCGCAACAGAGCGATTATGCCGAGCTGATCCAGAGCTCGGCGACCTCGCTGTTGCGGTTGATCGACGACATTCTGGATTTCTCGCGGATCGACGCCGGCACCCTGGCGCTCGAACGGGCGCCCTTCGATCTCAAAGGTGCCCTGGGCGAGATCGTCGATCTGTTGCGGTTCACCGCCGGCAGCCGCGACACCGAGCTCAACCTCACCTGCGGCGATGGCGTGCCGGATTGGGTCTGGGGCGATCCCGCCCGCCTGCGCCAGGTGCTCACGAACCTGATCGGCAACGCGCTGAAGTTCACCCCCGCCGGCACGGTGGACGTCGAGGTGTCGCGGCTCCCGAACGGCCGGTTGCGGTTCGTGGTGCGCGACACGGGGATCGGCATTCCCGCCGAGAGCCAGGGCCGTATCTTCGGGCTCTTCTCCCAGGCCGACAGCTCCACCTCGCGGCGGTTCGGCGGCACCGGTCTGGGCCTCGCGATCAGCAAGCGGATCGTCGAGCAGATGGGGGGCGAGATCGGGTTCGAGAGCCGGCCGGGGGAGGGCTCGACCTTCTGGCTCATCCTGGGGCTCGAGCCCGCGGCGCCGCCGGACCTCTCCGTTCCAAAGGCCGTGAGGCCGGCGGGCCGGCACCACCGCATTCTGGTGGCGGAAGACAACGTGATCAATCAGCTCGTCGTGGTCGAGCAGCTCGCCGCGATGGGCTATGACACCGTCGCCGTGCACAACGGATGCGAGGCACTGCAGGCGCTGGCGAGCGGCGATTTCGCTCTCGTCCTGATGGATTGCCAGATGCCGGATCTCGACGGGTACGAGGCCACGCGCCGGATCCGCGGCGGCCCGGAGAAGAACCGGCGGATTCCCATCGTGGCGTTGACCGCTCACGCGACGCGAGAGGACCTGGACCGCTGCCTCGCCGCGGGGATGGACGATTACCTCACCAAGCCGTTCGTCGAGGAGAACCTGCGGAAGAAGCTGGAGCACTGGCTGAGCGAAGCGGGCGGCGCCTCGCCCGAGCCGGAGCGGCCCGCCGCCGGGCCGGACGATGAGCCGCCGCTCGACGGCGCCCGGCTCACGGAGCTGCAAGGGCTGGGGCGGGTCGTGGGGCGGGACGTGCTGAGCGAGCTCACGGCGGCGTTTCAATCCCGCGCCCACGTGACCGAGATCCGGACGGCCCTCGCCCGCGGCGACTGGCCGCTGCTCCGGCGGAGCGCGCACGCGCTCAAGGGGAGCAGCGCGCTGTTGGGAGCGATGGGCCTGTCCGCGATCTGCGGCGAGCTCGAGCAACTGCCGACCAACATCCGGACCGAAGCCCTGGCCGGCTCCCTCACCGCTCTCGAAAGGGAATACCGGCGCGTGCTCTCCGCGCTCACCGCGGCGGCCCAGGAGGGCGAGAGCCCGGTCTGAGCGCTGCTTGTCAGAATTGGCGTTATCGGTCCGATCCGTCGGATCGGTCGGATCGGTCGGATCGGACGGATCGGTCCGATGAAGAAAGTGACGGGGACCCGCGGCGGCGACCGGAGTAGAATACCCGCCGCCCAATGCCCACCACGCCCCTCTCGCAGCGCAGCAACGCCGCCCCCGTCAAGGGGTGCCTGGTGTTCTTTTTCCTCATCTTCTTCCTGCTCGGCGGGGTCGGCTCCTACCTCACGCTCTGGAAGCCCCTGTCGAAGCTCGTCGTCTCGCGGTCGTGGACGGAGGCGCAGTGCGACGTCCTCTCCAGCCAGGTGACGGAGGTCTCCGGCTCGGACGGCATCACCTACAAGGTGGACGTCCGCTATTCCTGGACGGCCGGCGGCAGCACGCACGTGGGGAGCCGCTACGACTTCATGGGGGGCTCGTCGAGCGGCAGGGAGGGGAAGCAGCGGATCGTCGACCGCTATCCGCCGGGCTCGCGGGTGACCTGCTGGGTCGATCCCGGCGATCCCAACGAGGCCGTGCTGTCGCGAGGCCTCTCGCCGGCCTACCTGATCGGCCT
The DNA here is from genome assembly GCA_003223675.1 of Acidobacteriota bacterium. Taxonomy (GTDB): domain Bacteria; phylum Acidobacteriota; class Thermoanaerobaculia; order Multivoradales; family UBA5704; genus DATARR01. The sequence goes on along the minus strand of QHVW01000845.1, from coordinate 8,912 downwards.
GCTGCCGTTGGTTTTCCTGGCGATCGGCCTCGGCGGGCTGGTGTTGACGCTCCGCTCCGGCCGCGGTGGGGCGGTCTCGGCAATGCCGGCGGGGGAGTCGCCGTTCGGCGTGCCGCTCACCGCGGCCGGCAACGGGCCGGTCGAGCTGAAGATCGTCTCCGTCTTCGTCTGGCAGATGGCCCTGGGCTGGAAAGAGCACCGGCCGGACGGCTGTCTCACGGCCTTCCTCGTCCCCTTCATCCTGGTCGGGCTGGCGCTGATCTTCGGCGTGGTCCGGCAGCTTCTGGTGCTGTTCAATCCGCGCCTGTCGATCACCATGACCCCCGGCGTGCTCGTCCCAGGGCAGACCGCCTTCGTGCAGTGGCGGCTGGGGAGCGGCGGGCGGGGGGTGAGCCGGGTGCTGCTCACCTTCGAGGGCCGGGAGGAGGCGCGGTACCGGCGCGGCACCAGCACCTACACCGACCGCGAGACCTTCCTCACGCTGCCGGTCGTCGATTGCGCGCAAAGTGATGAGATCTCCGCAGGGAGCTCGGCGAGCTTCACGGTTCCCGCTGGAGCGGTGCCGTCCTTCCGCTCGACTCACAACAAGATCGTCTGGACCCTCAAGGCCCAATGCGAGCTGCCGCGCTGGCCCGACACTCAGGAGGAGTACGAGGTGGTGGTGCAGCCCGGAGGAGCGGTCTGATGGAGATGGAGTGGATGCGGATCGAGACGCGCGACGGCGTGACCGCCTTCCTGCCGGGGGAGACGGTCGAGGGGACGGTCGGCTGGCGCTTCAACGTGCCGGCGCGGAGCGTGGAGCTGCGCCTCCTCTGGTACACGGAGGGGAAGGGGGATCAGGACGTCGGCGTCGTCGCCAGCGTGCCGCTGGCCGATCCGGGGAGGAACGAGGTCCGGCCGTTCCAGATCCGCCTGCCGGCGGGGCCCTACAGCTTCTCGGGCCGGCTGATCTCGCTCTCCTGGGCCCTGGAGGTGGTGGCCGAGCCCGGCTCGCGGGCCGAGCGGCTGCCGATCACCGTCTCGCCCACCCGGCAGGAGCTCCTGCTCAGCTCCGGAGTCGCAGTTGCGGGCCCGGGATAACCCGTTCGCCGTCCGGCGGGTCCACGCCATCCGCTACCGCCTCGCGGGCGTCTCCTGGGAGGAGCTGCTGGAGCGCCTGGCCGCGCTCGCTTTCCGGGCCGCCCTGGTGGGGCCGCACGGCCATGGCAAGACCACGCTGCTGGAGGATCTCGGGGCGCGGCTCGCCGAACGGGGCTTCCGGGTGCGGACGGCGACCCTGCGTCAGGGGGACCGGCGGCTCGGTGCCGTCCGGAGCGCGGCGCTCTTCCAGAATCCAGATCCCCGCGATCTCCTGCTGGTGGACGGCGCTGAGCAACTCGACGCCCTCTCCTGGTGGACCCTGCGCCTGCGCAGCCGCGACGCCGCGGGATTGATCGTCACCTCCCACCGTCCCGGGCTCCTGCCGACGCTCCACGAATGCCGCACCACGCCGGAGCTGCTGGCGGGGATCATCACGGATCTGGCGGGAACGGCGGACGGGGAGGAGATCGCGGAGCTGTTCGTCCGGCATCGCGGCGATCTGCGGCTGGCGTTGCGGGAGCTGTACGATGTCCGTTCGCGAGGGTGATGGACCATGATTCGAAGGTATTCCTGGCTCCTCGGAGCCGCCGGGCTCCTGTCTCTGCTGAGCCCGGCCTGGGCCGCCCTCCTGGTGTCGAGCAACGGCTCGGGGTCCGTCGAGCGTTTCGACCTCGCGACCGGCTCCTGGCTCGGCTCCTTCGTGCCCGCGGGCTCGGGGGGGCTGATCAGCCCGGACGGCATGGCCTTCGGCCCCGACGGCAACCTCTACGTCAGCAACGAGAGGGCGAGCTCCGTGCTGCGCTACGACGGCAGGACCGGAGCTTCGCTCGGCACCTTCGTCCCGAGCGGCAGCGGCGGGATGGACATCGCCGAGGTCCCGACTTTCGGCCCGGACGGCAACCTCTACGTGAGCAGCACCCACGCCCATACGGTGCTGCGCTACGACGGCCGGACCGGCGCCTTCCTGGACACCTTCGTGCCGCCTCACACCGGCGGGCTCCAGACCCCCAGCGGCATCGTCTTCGGCCCCGACGGCAGTCTCTACGTGAGCAGCAGCGACACCCACGAGGTGCTGCGCTACGACGGCCGGACCGGCGCCTTCCGCGGGGCCTTCGTCACCGCGGGCAGCGGCGGTCTGCGGACGCCGGTCGGGCTCGCCTTCGGGCCGGACGGCAACCTCTACGTCAGCAGCCTGCTCACGCATCAGGTGCTGCGCTACGACGGCCGGACGGGCGCCTTCCGGGACGTCTTCGTGCCGGCGCGGAGCGGCGGCCTGGACGGCCCCTACGGCCTGGGCTTCGGGCGGGACGGCAATCTCTACGTGGTCAGCGTCAGCTCCTTCCAGGTGCTGCGCTACCGCGGGAGCGACGGCACGTTCCTCGGCCCCGTGGGCACCGGCAGCCCGCTGGTCTTTCCCACCTATCTCATCTTCACTCCGGACGACGCCGCCTGCGCGGAGGACGATACGCACCTGTGTCTGGAAGACGGCCGGTTCCGCGTCGAGGTGGCCTGGCGCATCCCGGACGGCTCTACGGGTCCGGGCCACGCCGTGCGGCTGACGAGAGAGAGCGGCTACTTCTGGTTCTTCGGCGCGGACAACGTGGAGCTGGTGGTCAAGGTGCTCGACGCCTGTGGCTTCAACCAACGCCACTGGGTCTTCGCCGGCGGCCTGAGCGACGTGGAGACCACCCTGACGGTGACCGACACCCGGACCGGCGCGGTCATGATCTACCGGAATCCCCAGGGCAAACCCTTCGCGCCGCTCCAGGACACGGCGGCGTTCGCGACCTGCCCCTGACGCCGGGCTTACTTCGACGCCTGCTGCCAGAAGAGGATCGCCGTCACCGCGAGGCCGATGACGATCACCGCCGCCCGCGCCTTCTCCTTGCCGATCCGCTGGGCGAAGCGGGCGCCGCCGTAGCCGCCGAGGGTGGCGCCGCCCACGATCACCAGCGCCGCCGGCCAGACCACCGCCCCCTTGTAGATGAAGTAGGCCGCGGCCAACAGATTGATGCAGAAATTGAAGAAGTTCTTGACCCCGTTCGCGGCGTGCGCCGAATTGGAGGAGCGAGGCGGCCGTCAGCCGCCCCCGGGGCAGGTCGGCGGGATGGCTCACGGTGTGCTGGGGGGAGCGCCGGGAGAGCACCCCCTGGACCATGAACAGGACGGTGGCGAAGAGGATCAGCAGGGGAGCGAGCGCGGCGAAGACCTTCTCGGGCGTGCGCAGGAGGAGGATGGAGCCGAGGGTGCCGCCGATCAGGCTGGGCAGGAAGAGGGTCCGCAGCCATCCCGGATTCTGCCGCACCTCGTCGCGGAAACCGTAGAGGCTCGCCAGGGAGCCGGGCAGGAGCGCCACCGTCGAGGTGGCGTTGGCGGCGATGGACGGCAGCCCGGCGAGGAGCAGGGTGGGGAAGGTGAGGATCGTTCCCCCGCCCGCCATGGCGTTCATCACCCCCGCGCCCACGGAGGCGGCGACCAGCGCCAGGATCTGGAGGAGCGTCAAGGCCTAGGGCCCCATCCGCCGCACCGCTACGTCCAGCGCCTGGAGCACCTGGGAGCTCTGAGGGTACTTCTTGGCCAGGGGGGCGAGGTAGAACGCCGCCTGGCGGTAGTCCCGGAGGTTGAGATAGGTGAAGGCCAGTCCCCGGCTGGCCTCGCTGGCGCCCGGATAGAGCTCGACGGCCTTTCGCCAGACCGCGATCGCCTCGCCGATCTTCCCCTCGCTCTCGAAGCAGGAGCCCTGGCCGTTCAGCGACCTCAGGTGATCCGGGCGCAGGCTCAGCGCCTGCTCGAAGTAGACCCTCCCCGCCGCGGGCCGGCCCTGCTTCAGGAGCACCGATCCCATGCCGCTCAACGCGTTCACGTCGTGAGGGATGCCGCGGAGCGCCTTCTGGAACGAGGAGGCCGCCTCTTCATAGCGCTTCTGATGGTACAGGCGCCATCCGGACTCGGCCCACGCCGAGAGGCCGGCGGGATCGGGCTCGAGAAAGGACCGCAGAGCGGGATCGAGATGCCGGGCCTGGGCGGCCCGCGTCATGCGGGCGACGAGGCCGGCTCCGTCACTCCGCAGCTTCACCAGGTGAGTCTCGGCCAGGGCGAATTTTCCTTGCAGAAGATAGAGCCGGGCGAGCTGCTGGTCGATGCCCCCGCGCCGCCATGCCTCCTCGGCCTGCTGCTCCTTCCCCTGCCGCAGATAGAGCGTGCCGAGCCCGAGGAGCGCCCCCTTGTTGTCCGGCTCCAGGGAGAGCGCCCGTTGATAGCCCCGTTCGGCCTGTACGGATTGATAGGCCCGTAGCTGGCAACTGGCCAGCGCGGACCAGGCTTCGGCGTCGTCGGGAGCGAGCTGCGCCACGCGGCTGAACGCGTCGAGCGCCGCGTCGTTGCGATCTTCCTTCAGAAGCCTCTGTCCCTGATCGACCAGCCGGCGGGCCTGCTCCTGGTGGAGGCGGGGCTCGCCGGGCTCTGCCGCCAGGGACGAGGATCGCAAGAGGACGGGGACCAGGGACGCCACTCCCAGAACCAGGACGAAGCCCCAGGCCCGCGCACCGCTCCGCGGGTCTGGGCGGTCCGGCTCTGGAGCCGCCAGCTCCAGCGGGTTGGCGGCGGTGAGGAAACGGTCCAGCCGCTCGCCTTCGCCATGGCCGCGCAGGAGCTGGAAGCGCGGTGGCTTGGCCGGACTGTCGCTGCGCCCCGGGCTCATCCCCTAGATTATAGAAGGTTCGCGATGTAAATGCCCATGCGGCACCCTCTCAGGGGACAGCCTGCCTGTCCAGGGAGCTCCGCAGGAGGCTCGTGATCTCCCGGTCGAACGGGTCGCCCAGCCGGGCCCGGGTGAGATAGTAGCTGGCCCCCACGTAGTCGCCGCGCTCGTAGTGGAGGGTACCGAGCCCCTTGTAGCAGCTCGGGATCTCCATCTCCTCGCTGCGGGGGAAGTCCGTCACCAGTTGGCGCCAGATCGCCTCCGCTCCCTCGGTCTGTCCCAACGCCTTGTTGGTCCAGGCGCGGCCGTTGAGGGCGCTGTAGCTGGAGGGCCAGAAGGCCAGAGCCTGGTCGAAAGCCGACTGCGCCTCGCGGGGGCTGCCGATCTGGAGCAGGCACCAACCCCGGCCGATGATGGCCGAGCCGTCCCGCGGCGACTTGCTGAGCGCCCGGCTGAACACCGCCGACGCCTCCTCGTAGCGGCCGTCCCAGAACAGGTCCCAGGCCTCGGCGGTATCCGGGTTGCGGCTGGCCACGAAGTCGGGCGCGAGCTTGCGCTGGAGCTCCGGCGTCAGGCGCCCGAGCTGTACCGCCTCGCGCATCACCCGCACCATCGGGTCGTCCGGCCGGTCGCGCGCCAGCTCCCGGACCCGGGGAGTCGCCTCCTCGAAGCGGTTCTCCAGCAGCAGCAGCCCGGCGAGGTTCCGCTTCGCGTCCGGCGCCTTCCGCCAATACGCCTCGGCCTGTTTCCAAGCGCCGGTGTAGAAGCTGAAGTCTCCCAGCAGGAGATAGGCCCGGGTATAGCCGGCATCGATCTTGAGGCACTTCTGGGCGGCCTGCTCCGCTTTGACCGTCTGGCCGGAGTAGAAGAGGGAGAGCGCCAGGGCGTCCCAGGCGTCGACCAGATTGGGGGCGAGCTCGACCGCCAGTTGGGCGTGGCTCACCGCCTGATCGAGCTCCTTCGCCCGCCACGCCGTCTGCGCCTGGCTGGCGAGGATGCGGGCCATCATCGCCGCCGAGGCGCCGCTCTGGAAGCTCACCGGCCTCCAGAGATACAGCCCCAGCAGCATGCCGCCGGCGCCGAGGAGGAGGCCGACCAGCAGGGAGGTCAGGATGAGCGGGAGCCGTTTCCGGCGAAGGTCGTCCTCCCGCAGGGAGCGCACCAGGGCGGGGTCGGCCAGGAACCCGTCCAGGCGCTCCGTGCCGTCGGATTTCCACCCTCCTCTGCCGCCGAAGAGCAACCTGAGATTCTTGAGAGTCAGCACCGGGCTCCGATCCGATTCCACCTGCCTTTGGAAGAGCGGAGATCGCTCGTCCCTGTCTGTCTACGCAAGAGCAGGGCCAGATTTATAGCGGGCTTCGTGAAGAAAAGAAATAGCTGAGGGGGCCAGGAGGGCCCCCTGGATGGAGAAAAGCGGGCTCAGATCGCCTTGATCAGGCGCGCCGCCGCTTCGGTCCGCTCGCGGTCGCTGAAGACCTCGTCGGACTCGCTGCTGGTCTCCACGATGACCTGGCGCAGCGCGTCGATGATCTTGTCCAGCCGCGACCTGACGGTGGGGTAGGAGACCCCGGCCTGCTCGGCGATCGCCTTCAGATTGCCGCTGGAGAGCACGAACATCTCGATGAAACGCTGATGCTCCACGGGGAGCCGCGCGAGCCGCGGGGCCGGAAAATCGGCCTCGACGGAGATCTCGCACGAGGGGCAAGTCATGCGTGAAACCTGCATGGCCCGCTCGCAATAGGGACAATGATTGGTAATCGGCTCGGGGGGCATGTTCTTGGTCTTTGAGTTTTGGGAATCGGACTTGAGGAGAGAGTACCGCCGTCCTTGGGTGGAGTCAATCATGTCCTCTCCCAAAGACGGACGCTGGCCGCCAGGCAGAGCTGCGCCGCATAGTAGAGCGGGAGCCCCCAGAGCCGGTTGAGGAATCCCGGACGGACGAAGCGGTCGTTGGCGACCGACAGGTCGGAGAGGTAGAAGGCGAGCGCTCCCACCAGGATGAGGGCGGGGGAGCCGGCGGCGGCCGTGCCCACCGCCAGGGCCAGCATGGCAGTGATCACCGCGATATAGGCGTGGACGGGGACCCGCATCTCCGCCGGCAGGTGGGGGCGGAGCCAGCGGGAGACGATCGCGGCCGGGAGGATCAGCAGCGCGAGCGCCCCGGCGGTCCAGGGCCAGGCCTCCCCGCGCAGGCAGAAGGCGGCGCCGAACGCCACGTGAGCGAGGAGGAACGCGCCCAGGCCCGCGAGGAAGACCGCGGAGCGGGCGGACATCAGCAGGACGTCGCCGATCCAGGAGAGGACGAGCGCGGCGAGGACCGCCCGCCCGTAAAGGCTGCCGGCGGCTCCGGCCGCCATGGCCGCGCCGAGGAAGCCCAGAGAGGCGAGCGGTTTGCAGACGTAGATCCCCCACCGGGAGCCGCGGCGCTCCGCCGCGAGCAGCCCGGTGAGGGCGACGGCCGTGAGCAGGAGCCAGGGGAGCACAGGCCCCTACCCCAGCATCCCCACCACCTGCCCGTCCACCAGATCCATCTTCACCGCCTGCGGGGTGGCGGGGAGGCCGGGCATGCGGATCATGTCTCCCAGCAGCGGCACCACGAAGCCCGCCCCGGCGGCCAGCACGAGGTTGCGCACGGTGACCTCGAACCCCTGCGGACGGCCGGCGAGCTTGGGGTTGTCCGAGAGCGAGGACTGGGTCTTGGCCACGCAGAGGGGGAGATTCTCGTAGCCGAGCTTCTGGATCATCTTGAGGTCCCGCTCGGCCGCCGGCGTGTAGCCCACCTTGGCCGCGCCGTAGATGGTCTGGGCGATCTTCTGCATCTTGGCCTTGAACGGCTCGCTCAGCTCGTAGAGCGGGGTGAACGGGGGGGAGCCGGCGTTGGCGGCGTCGATCACCACCCGGGCCAGATCCGTGGCCCCCTCGCCGCCGCGGGCGAAGTGGTCCGCCGCGGCGAAGGCGACCCCCAGCTCCTCGCACATCCGGCGCACCGCCGCGATCTCCTCCTCGGCGTCGGTGCCGAAGCGGTTGAGGGCCACGATCGGAGTCTTGCCGAAGACCTGCACGTTCTCGATGTGCTTGCGCAGGTTGTCGAGGCCCCGCTCCACGGCCGCCGGATCGGCCGTCCCGAGCTGCTCCTTGGCCACGCCGCCGTGCCGCTTGAGGGCGCGGATGGTGGCCACCAGCACCACGGCGGCGGGGTCGAGCCCCGCCGTGCGGCACTTGATGTCGAAGAACTTCTCGCCGCCGAGGTCGAAGGCGAACCCCGCCTCGGTGATCACCCAGTCGGCGTGGGCGAGCGCCATCTTGGTGGCGATCACCGAGTTGCAGCCGTGGGCGATGTTGGCGAACGGGCCGCCGTGGATGAGGGCCGGCACGCCGTCGATCGTCTGCACCAGGTTGGGCATCAGGGCGTCCTTGAGCAGCACCACCATCGCTCCCACGGCCTGGAGGTCGGCGGCGGTCACCGGATTGCCGTCCTGGCGGAGGGCCACCAGCAGCCGGCTGAGGCGGGCGCGCAGGTCGTCGGCGTCCTCGGAGAGGCAGAGCACGGCCATCACCTCGGAGGCGGCGGTGATGTCGAAGCCGGTCTCGCGCGGCACCCCCTCCAGCGGTCCGCCCAGGCCCACGATGAGGTGGCGCAGGGCGCGGTCGTTGACGTCCATCACCCGCCGCCACCAGACCCGCCGCGCGTCGATGCCGAGGGCGTTCCCCTGGTGCAGGTGGTTGTCGAGCATGGCGGCGAGCAGGTTGTGGGCGGCGGTGACGGCGTGGAAGTCGCCGGTGAAGTGGAGGTTGATGTCTACGCTGGGGACCACCACCGCGCGCCCGCCGCCGGTGGCGCCCCCCTTCATGCCGAAGGTGGGGCCGAGCGACGGCTCGCGCAGGGCGAGGCACACCTTCTCGCCGATCCTGGCCATCCCCTGGGCGAGGCCGATCGAGGTGGTGGTCTTCCCCTCCCCGGCGTCGGTCGGGGTGAGGGCCGAGACCAGGATCAGCTTGCCGGGCGGCCGGCCGGTCTCGCGGGCCGTGAGCCGGACCTTGGCCTTGTCGTCACCATAGGGCACGAGGTTTTTCGAGTCGATTCCGAGATCACGAGCGACATCGGCGATGGGGCGTGGCGCGTTCGTAGTCA
>QHVW01001015.1 GCA_003223675.1 Acidobacteriota bacterium | reverse complement strand
GCCGGTCCCATTTTCTGGAGGATTGTCCCGGGGTATGGAGGTATGTCCCATTTTTATTATCCGTGTCCCCGGGCATCTGTCCATGTCCCCAATCATCTATCCTCGTCCCCATTTTCGGTGTTGTGTCCCGGGATCTCTACGATTGTCCCCAAGCTTTCAGCCATGTCCCGGGCGAGCCTCCCCGGGGCGGCGGGGAGCCTTTTTATCCGGCCGGGATGGTCCAGCGCTCGCCCACCGCCATCGTCCGCACCCTGTCGCGGTCGGCGCCGGTCCGGTCCAGGATCTCGGCCAGGATCTTGGGAGGGAGGTCCACGGGCTCGTCCGTGAGGTCGAAGCACCCCCAATGCATGGGGATCATCGTCCGCGCGCCGAGGTCGAGGAAGGCGCGGTAGGCTTCCTCGGGATCGGCGTGCTGGGGGCGCATGAACCAGCGGGGCTCGTAGGCGCCGATGGGGAGGAAGGCGACGTCGATCGGCCCGAGCCGCCGCCCGATCTCGGCGAAGCCGTGGAAGTAGCCGGTGTCCCCGGCGAAATAGTAGCGCCGGCTCCCGGAATCGAGCAACCAGGAGCACCAGAGGGTGGCGTTGCGGGCCACGCCGAAGCGGTTGGACCAGTGCTGGGCGGGGAGGCAGGTGAGGGTCCACCGGCCGTGGCGGACGCTCTGCCACCAGTCGAGCTCCACGGCCCGGCGCCCGCGTTCCCGGAGCCATCCGGCGAGCCCCAGGGGGACGAACCACTGGATCGACGCCGGCAGATGGCGCACGCTCCAGTCGTCCAGATGGTCGTAGTGATTGTGGGAGAGGACGGCGAAGGCCTCCGGCGGCACGGCCTCCAGGGGGATGCCCGGCGGGCTCTTCCGTTTGGGGAGCAGCGCCCGCGGGCCGAAGTGGGGGTCGGTGAGGAAGACCTCTCCGCCGTCCTGGACAGCGAACGTCGAATGCCCCACCCAGGTCACCGAATCCGGCTGCCCCCGGTCCCCCAGGTACGCGCCGTCGTTCGCCACCACCGGAATCCGGAGCGGAACGCTCTTGTCATACCCCTTGTCCTTCGTGAGCTGCCACCGGAGCAGGTCGAAGAGCCGGTTGTTGAACGGCGCCCAAGGCATTTGTCTGGGGAGGGTCCGGGCAGGCTCGGTGGGCTGGGGGTATTGTACGCCAATCCGAGGCATTGTGCAGCGCCTCTTGCGTGCGCCGCCATTCCCTGTGAGAATGCCACGTTCTTTCCAGGCATGTCGAACGGAGGGGCGGTGGCGGAGCACGATTCCGGATACAAGCTTCTTTTCTCTCATCCCGAGATGGTGGAGGATCTCCTGCGCGGCTTCGTCCGCGAGGACTGGGTGCGGGACCTCGACTTCTCCACACTGGAGAAGGTCCCCGGCAACTACGTCGCTCCCAATCTGATGCCCCGGGAGAGCGACTGCGTCTGGAAGCTCCGCTGGAAGGATGGCCGTGTCCTCTACGTCTATCTCCTGATGGAATTCCAGTCCACCGTCGACTCCTCGATGGCGTTGCGCATGATGGTCTACCTGGGGCTGTTCTACCAGGATCTCCTCAAGCGGGGAGAGATCACCTCTTCGGGCAAGCTGCCTCCCGTTCTGCCGCTGGTTCTCTATAATGGATACGCGCCCTGGGACGCCGCCCGGGAGGTCGCGGAGCTGATCGAGGAGGTCCCCGGCGGCCTGGAGCGCTACCGGCCGCAGCTCCGCTACTGGCTGCTCGACGAGATGCGGATGGCCGACTCGGAGCTGGAGCCGTTGCGCAATCTGGCGGCGGCGGTGTTCCGGCTGGAGAAGAGCCGCGGCACGGAGGCGATGGAGCGGGTCCTGGAAGCGGCGATCGAGTGGTTGCGGGAGCCGGGTCTGGAGGGGCTGAGGAGCTCATTTACCGAGTGGGTGCTGCGAGGCCTGCTCCCGTCCCGGCTTCGCGGGATCAAATTTCCTGAGGATCTCGATCTCGAGGAGGTCAAGTCGATGCTTGCCGAAAGTGGTCTGAGTTGGACCGACCAGTGGTTGCAGGAAGGGGCGGAGAATGCTCTCGCGAAGGCCCGCCAGGTCTGTCTGCGGGACCTCGAGCGGCGTTTCGGTCCTCTGCCCGAGGAGATCCGGCGGCGGGTGGAG
>QHVW01000844.1 GCA_003223675.1 Acidobacteriota bacterium | reverse complement strand
GCCAGGAGGACGCCCACCGCCGGTACCTCCCCGTGCTGGAAACCGGGCTGGCCGAAATACTTCATGGTGGGGGGAGTCTAGCCGAGCAACCCGAAAACCTCCTCCACCTGCTCCCACCCGATCCGCATCAGGAAGGTGTTGTTCCTCCCGTAGGACTTGGCTCCCAGGATGAAGAAGCCCGGCTCGGGGTTGGTCAAGGTGTCCGCGCCGTGGGTGGTCTGGGTCAGGCAGTCGGAGCTGCCGGCGCCCAGGAGGGCCGCGGAGAGCTTGATCGGGCCACAGGTGGCGTAGCACTCGTGGACCTGGAGCTGGCGGTAGAGGCCGTGGTCCCCCACCGCGCCGGTCAGCGAGAGGATGCGGTCCACCTCGACCGTCTCGGGGCCCGCGCCGTTGCGCAGGGTCACCTGGAAGCGGCCGTTCGGCTTCGCGATCTCCTCGACCACCGCGCCGCGCCGGGCTTCGACGGCGGGCGAGGCGCCGCCGGCCAGCTCCGCGGCGGCGGCCGCGAGGGCCGCGCGGTCGGCGAGCGGGTCCCCCTCGTGGGTGCCCCAGGCCGGCTCCGGATTGCGCAGGGCCCAGATCACCCGCGTCCCCGGCGCCTCCTTCGCCAGCTCGGCGAGAGCGCGGACGGCGGTCTGCGCCGAGTGGCCGGCGCCGGCGAGGAGGACGGTTTTGCCCGCCCAACCCTCTTTCTCCGCCGAGAGGTCGGGGACGTCGCGCCGGATCTCCCCCGCCAGCGAGCGCTCGCCGGGAGCGGGGATGCCGGCGTCCCCCAGCGTATTGGGGCTCCCCCAGGTGCCGGTGGCGTCGATGACGAGGTCCGCCGTCGCGGTCCATTCCCGGCCGGCGCCGTCGGCGAGGAGCAGGCGGAAGGGGTGCCGGCCGCGCTCGGGGGTGGCGATCTCCTCGTGCTTCAGCAGCCCCTGGCGGCCGATGCTCAGCACGCGGGTGTCCAGCCGCAGATGGGGCGCGATCTCGGGCAGCGCCGCCAGCGGCTCCAGGATCTTCTCAGCGAGGTCGTGACCGGTTGGACACTCGGCGCCGCCCGGGACCGCGCGGCCGGCCGCCTCCAGGTGGCGCCGCATGCGCGGGGAGACGTTCATCTCCCACGGCGTGAACAGCCGGACGTGACCCCAGGCGCGGACGTTGCCGGCCACCGCAGGCGAGGCTTCATAGACCGTGAACGGATGGCCCGCCTCCGCGGCGGCGAGAGCTGCTTCGAGGCCGGTCGGACCGGCCCCGAGGATGGCGATGTGAGGCTTGGTATCAGACATCTCAGTCCTCCTGGGTCAGAAGCGTGAGGCGGCCCGCTCGCGCGCGGGCAGGATCTCCAGACAGGTCGTCCACCAGCCGGTCAGGACGGTTTCGACGAACTCCTCGGGCAATCCCTCGGAGCGCATCTCGGCGGCGAGCCCCAGGTGGTCGTAGGCGAGCGGCACCAGCTCGACCCCCAGCCCCTCCTCGCGCGCCTCGATCATCGAGTACCAGACGTGGGTCTGGCCGTCGTTGGCCGGACGGCCGATCACGCCCACGTTGATCACGTCCCGCCCCGAGGGGAGACGGCGGTGCCAGTGGAGGCCGGTGTGGGTGGCGAGGAGGGCGTCGCAGCGATTCTGGTCGAGCAGCACCTCCAGGAACGGTACCGGCGAGGTGCTGTGGAAGAGGAACTCGTTGATCCGGCGAGGCGAGCCGTGGACGAGAAGCAGCTCGTGTTCCCCCACTCGCACCCGGCGGCGCTGGGGGAGGGTGCCCATCCAGGCCTTGAATTCGGGCGAGCAATTCCGTTCGGTATAGCGGTAGGAGATCTCCGCGAAGTGGTTGTCACGCGGATCGGTGTAGCCGCAGTTGCAGTCCTCGCGGCCCGCGGCGAGCGACTCCTCGTAGTTCCCCTGGATGGCGAGCACCTGTCCTTGCGCCAGCAGCGGCCGGACCTTCTCGGGATTGGGGCCGAAGGCTCCCACAGGGCGAGGTGATTGCTGTAGACGCCGCCGAAGACGGCGATGCGCGAATACGGGCCCTCGACCGGCGTGGGATCGTCCAGGCCGGCCGTGTAGGCGAGCACGGCGGATTCCCGGTCTTCCCGCGGGAGCCGCAGTCCTTTCCGGGCCGCGGCCTCGCGGAAGGCGGAGAGGGGGACGAGCTTCTCCCCCCAGGTCGCCAGGCCGCGGTGGACGGTGAGCTTGGAGGACATCGGTCGCCCGCCTCAGGTCCGGCAGCTCACGCCGTAGACGTGGCAGGTCCAGCAGGCCGGGTGCTCCAGGGGGAAGTCGCCCAGGGTGTCGGCGAGGGTCTCCCCCATCTTCGCCTCCGGCTCGTTGACCAGGATGGGGCAGACCCAGACCCCCTGATCGGTCACCATCCGGCAGGAGCTGCACTGGAGGTGGTCCCAGCCGCCGTCGGGCGCCTCCCCCTCGCGCAGCCGCTGCCAGCTCTCGTAGGCGCCGCCGCGCTCGGCCTCGGCGCCGATGCGGAAGACGGGGAGGATCTTGAGGCGCGGGCGCTCGATTCCCAACGACCGCAGCAGGGTGAAGAAGCGCTCCTTGCCGGCGTCGCCGGCCGTCCCTTCGCAGACCTCGGTCACCGTGATCACCGGGTTGAGCCCGGCCGCGTGAAGGTTGCGGATGCCGGCGAGGATCCGCTCGAAGGTCCCCTCGCCGCGGATGGGATCGTTGCTCGTCGCGTCCCAGCCGTCGAGCGAGACCCGGAAGTCGAGCGAGTAATCGGAGGCGTCCGCCAGCGCCTTGAGGCGGGCGCAGCGGCCGGGATCGAGCAGGAGGCCGTTGGTCAGCACCGTGGCCGGCCCCACCTCCAGGGTGGCGGCGAGGATCGTCTCCATCTCGGGGTTGAGGAACGGCTCGCCGCCGGTGAAGTAGTACTCGCGCACCCCCAGCCGCGCCGCCTCGTCCAGATAGCGCCGCACCTCGGCGAGGGCCAGCATCTCGTGGGTGTGATTGGTGGGCGAGCAGGAGACGAAGCAGTGGGTGCAGGCCAAGTTGCACACCGTGCCCCCCACCTGGAACCAGAGGGTGTCGAGCGACTGGAGGGCGACTTCGGGGGAGCTCATGCCAGGAGGTCTCCGTCAGCAGCAGGATCCCGGAGCGCAGCACGGCCGTGCCTCCGTGGTGACCTGGTAGTCCTGGCCCTTGGTCTCCCGCGGATGGCGCAGGTCGGTGCGGGAGCAGTCGAACGGCTGCGCCTCGGCGAGCGGCACCTCCTCCAGCGGCGCGACGAATTCGAACGACGCGCGATAGGGCTCGCGCTGGTAGAGGCGGTAGGTCTTGTCGCAGACGGCGTAGCGCTCGCCGCGCCGCATGCGGTGATTGTCGTCGTCGAGCACCTCGCGGAACGGCCCCCTATAGATCACCGCCTGACGGCGCTCCAGGCAGATGCCTTCCTTGCCCTTGAAGGCCTCGATCGAGAGCGAGCGGAATTCGATGCCGGCGACGGTGCGCCAGGGCGCTTCCTGTCGCTCGAGGATGCGGATGCCGTAGAAGCCGGCCTCCTCGAAGGCCGCGAGGAAGCCGCTCTCGGTCAGCGCGCCGGAGATGCAGCCGCTCCACAGCTCGGGGTCCCGCTGCAGCTCCTCGGGCACCGGCTCGTCGCTGACGATGTCCGAGATCACCGCCCGGCCGCCGGAGCGCAGCACGCGGTGGATCTCCTGGAACAGGCGCCCCTTCTCGCGGCCGTCCACCAGGTTGAGGACGCAGTTGGAGACCACCACGTCCACCGAGGCGTCGGCGACCAGCGGCCGGGCGCGGCGGAGCTCGTCGGCGAGGGCGGCGGCGCGCAGCAGCCCCTCGGCGCTGGTCACCGGCTCGCGCGCCAGCGCCTCGTCGAGTAGGTCGAGGTCGAGCGCCAGGTCCTGGATGCGGCCGCGGCGGAGCTCGACGTTGGCGAAGCCGAGCCGCCCGGCCACCACCGGAGCGTTGCGGCGCGCCACCTCCAGCATCTCGGCGGTCATGTCGACCCCGATCACGCGGCCGGCCGGCCCCACCACCTGGGCCGCGATGAAGCAGATCTTGCCGGTGCCGCTGCCGAGATCGAGGACGGTCTCCCCTTCCCGCAGATAGCGGCTGGGATCGCCGCAACCGTAGTCCCGTTCGAGGACCTCGTCCGGAATGACCGCGAGATATCGCGGATCGTAGTCGACCGGGCAGCAGAGATCGGCCACGCGCTCCTGGGCCCCCCGCTGATACCGCTCGCGGACAACGTCTTCCACCACCAAAGTCGGCATGAGATGTGGCTCCTCTGAAAAATGGCCCCAAGCGACGGATGCCGCGCGACGATCCCGTCGACGGCTCAGCCTGGAATGACTGCTGCTTAGCGGGAGGGCGGCGCGGGGGGAGCCCGGCCGGCGTGGACAGGGCTGAAGGCGAAACGCGGTCCGCCGAGGGCCGCGGGGACGAGCGGCCGGCGCAGGCCGGCAAGGGCCTGCCGGAGGAGGCGGGCCAGCCCGCGCCAGCGGGCGTCCGCTCCGGCGCGGGAGATCCAGCCGTCGAGGTCGGACGGACGGTCGAGGTCGGCGAGCGGCGTGAGCAGCACGACCGGCCGCCCGGCGGCTTCGAGATGGCGGAGAAGGTCGCCCAGGGTCGCGCGTCCGCACCAGCGCACCGCGGCGGCGAGCCCCGCGATGGGACGGCAGGCCGCCAGCAGATAGAGGCCGCCGTCCGGGCTGGGCCCCAGCACCACCCGGTTGGGCTCGTCCGCCAGCAGGTCCAGGGCCTCTCGCAGAGGCTCCGCCGAGAGCCCCGGCACGTCGGTCCCCACGACCAGCAACGGGCCGGCCCCGCGCGCGAAGGCCGCGTCCATCGCCCGCGCCAGGCGGTCCCCGAAATCCGCTCCCGGCTGGGGGACGTGGGAGACTTCGGGAGGCAGCGCGAGCCTGGCCGGCGAGGAGACCTCCAACCGGCATCCGCACCCGCGTCCCGCGTCGAGGGCCGCGGTGAGGCACCCCTCGCGCAGACCGATCTCCAGCCCCCTGAGCGCACCCGGCACCAGAGACCGGCGGGCGCTCTCGCGGGCGGCCCCGAGGGTGAAGACGAGCAGCGTGGGGTTCGGCGTCTGGCGCATGTCTTCCCCAGTGTACACCGGGGCGGCACGCTCCTTCAGGGCTGCAGCCGGGAGGCGGAGGCGGCGGCGCCCAGCATCAGGCCGCAGAGGGTGTAGAGGATCCACCAGGAGAAGGCCAACCCCCACCAGGGGCGCGGGGGGAGGCCGGCGAGCCCCACCACGGTCACCACCAGCAGGGGGCCGCGAAAGACCCAGGCGATCCACCCCGCGAGCAGGCCGGATGTCCACCGCGAGCCGCCGCGCCCCAGGATCAGCAGGAACAGGGCCGAAAGCCCCACCGCCTCCAGGATCCAGGTGGCGAAGGTCACCCAGGCCGGCAGGGCCGCGACCCCCGAGCGCGAGAGGGCCGCGGGGTCGGGAGCCACCTGAAGCATCTCCTGCCCGAAGCGGAAGAGGCCCATGGTGAGGACGAGGAGCGGCAGGGCGAGGATCAGGAAGCGTCTCAAAGCGCGCAGATCATAGCGCAAGCCGGCATCCCGGCTGGATGTCCTCTATTGGGGACGGATTTGCGCTGAAACATTGTTTTTTCGGTCCAAACATTGTTTTTCGGTCCGAAACATTGTTTGGAGCTCCCCAACATTGTCTGGGGCCTTGGAACATTGTTTTTTGGCTTCAAACAATGTTTGGCCGTCCGGAACAATGTTCCAGGGCCTCTTTTTCTGAAAAACGCTTGATCCCCTTCAGCACCCGCAGATGAACCTGGTGGACGACCCAGTCGGACCACAGCCGCCAGTAGCCGGCCGGATAGAGGCCGTGCTGATACCAGGAGGTCCCCACCACCAGGGTGCGGCCTCCGGAGAGCGGCAGCAGCCGGAACTGCCCCCGCCTGGAGACGTAAAAGCCTTCCAGATGAGGAGGATGGATCGCGCCCCAGGGCGAAAGCTCCCGCATGGACGGCGGGGAGTGGAGAACCCTGAAACGCAGCAGGCGGGGCTCGTCCCAGACCTCGATCGTCTCGGGCATCGGACCCGTCGACAGGATGCAGCGGCGGGACACTCCGGCTCCCGAGCCGTCGATCTCGGTCCGTACCGGATGAGCGACCCCGGCGCGGAAAATCCATTCCTCGGGCCCGGCCAGCTCGGGGAGAACGACGACGTATTTCCAGATCACCTCGGGAGGGGCCTGAATGACCATGGACGTGCTCACCTCGTAGATAGGCGCCCGGCGAGGGGCCGCCGCCTCCGCTCCCATCAGCAAGGGGGCGGCCATCAGCAGGGATAGGAAGGCGGCGGGAGCCGAGAGGCTCTTCCCGAAGCGAGGCAGGAGGCTGACTCCGAGGGCGACACCCAGTAGGGTCAACACGAACGCCAGGGGAGCCGCCATGATCAGGCAGATCGCCCCCTCGATGGCGAACAGGAGGAGGCCGGCGCCGACGAACGCCAGCGCGGAGGAGGCCACGGCGAGGTTTTGCCTAAAGGGCCGGGCCGGAGCGTTTCGCCCGTACAGGAGGACGGAGCCGAAGCCGATGAAGAAGGGCAAGGCGACGAAGATGGTCCAGCCGTAGGTCCGCAGCGACATCACGCCGAATCCGATGAGCGCCAGGGACATCACCGCGATCAGGACGGCCGTCTCCAGGAAGCCCAGCGCGCGGCGGCGGACGAGGTAGAGGTAGGCGCCGGCGAGGAGAACGACGGGAATCAGGATCCATGGGAGCAAGAGAGGGTCGATGAGGCGGTGCATGGCAGGCCTCCGAGGAGGAATACGCCGAAATCGAACGCGTTCAATTTTTGTATCCTAGGCCGGTCTCCTGGAGCTGTCAAGCCTCTCCGGTGGCGCTGGCAGGCTCTGTGCTAGCCTCTTCGGACCTTGAAGATCGCGGCCGTCGGGAAGGCCCTTCCCCCCCACTACTACGACCAGGAGACGCTCCTGGCGGCGTTCCGTGAGCGCTGGGCGGACCGCTACTACAACCTCGAACGGCTGGAGCGGCTGCACAAGAACGTGCTGGTCGGCGGACGCCATCTGGCGTTGCCGCTCGAGGGGTATGCCGATCTCACCACCTGGGGGCGGGCGAACGACGCCTGGATCCGGGTGGCGCAGGAGGTGGGCGGCGCCGCCGTGCTGGACGCCCTGGCGAAAGCGGGGCTCTCGCCGGCCGACGTGGACGCCCTGATCTTCGTCACCGTGACCGGGGTGGCCACCCCCTCGATCGACGCGCGATTGATGAACCGACTGGGGCTGCCGCCGCGGGTGAAGCGGATGCCAATCTTCGGCCTCGGCTGCGTGGCGGGGGCGGCGGGGATCGCGCGGGCGGCCGATTACGTCCGGGGCTTTCCGGATCAGGTGGCGGTCCTCCTCTCGGTGGAGCTCTGCTCGCTGACCCTGCAGCCGGAGGACCTCTCGATCCCCAACCTCATCGCCTCGGGGCTGTTCGGCGACGGCGCCGCCGCCGTGGTGGTTGTCGGGGACCAGCGGGGGGACGACCGGCCGGCCGACGGTCCCCGGATCGTCGCCACCCGCTCGGTCTTCTATCCGGATTCCGAGCGGGTGATGGGCTGGGACATCTCCGAGACCGGCTTCAAGATCGTCCTCTCGGGGGACGTCCCGGTCGTGGCCCGCGAGAAGCTGCGGCCGGACGTCGACGCCTTCCTGGCCGATCAGGGGCTGACCCGCGCCGACATCGCCTCCTGGGTCTGCCACCCCGGCGGTCCCAAGGTGCTGGAGGCGATGCAGGAGTCGCTGGAGCTGCCCGAGGGAGCGCTCGACGTCACCTGGCGGAGCCTGCGCGAGGTGGGGAACCTCTCCTCCACCTCGGTCTTGCTGGTCCTGGAGGAGACCCTGGCCAATCACCGGCCGCCTCCCGGAAGCTGGGGGATGCTGCTGGCGATGGGGCCGGGGTTCTGCTCGGAGCTGGTGCTGCTGCGGTGGTAAACGCCCTCCCGCGAGAACAGTTGTAATCCTCCCTTGGGGTAGATAATATCTGCCCTGCGGTCAGTTAAAAACCAGATATCCTCCCTATGCTCTTCCGAACACCAGATCTCGACCCCCAAGAGGAAGACGTCCTTCATCGGGTGGACGAGCTCAAGAGGATCCTCGGCCATGCGGTCTCGGACCAGCCGAGACGGTGGTACGGGTTGCTCCGTCGTACCACCTTCGCGCGAGCGGTCAAAGGCTCCAACAGCATCGAGGGCTACGACGTGTCCCTGGACGACGCGATCGCGGCGGCGGAAGGGGAAGAGCCGCTGGACGCCAAGACCGAAGCCTGGGCGAACGTGAGGGGCTATCAGCTCGCCATGACCTACGTCCTGCAGCTCGC
>QHVW01001014.1 GCA_003223675.1 Acidobacteriota bacterium | reverse complement strand
CCCCCCGGATCGCCACCGCCAGCTCCTCGGCCAGGCCGTCGATCAGCCCCTGCTCGGGGCCCTCGATCATGATGCGGGCGAGGGGCTCGGTGCCGCTGTAGCGGAGGACGAGGCGGCCGTCGTCCCCCAGGCGGTCCTCGACGGCGCGGGCGGCGGTGGTCACGGTGGGCAGAGCCTTGAAATCCACCTTCCGCTTCACCCGCACGTTCAGCAGCACCTGCGGATAGCGCCGGAAGGGGGACAGCATCTCCGAGAGGGGGCGGCCGTCCTGGTGGCGCACGAAGGCCATCTGGATGGCGGTCAGCAGGCCGTCCCCGGTGCTGGCGAGATGGCTCTGCACGATGTGGCCGGACTGCTCGCCGCCCAGCAGGATCCCCTCCTTCCGCATCGCCTCCACCACGTAGCGGTCCCCCACGGCGCAGCGGACGATGCCGATCCCCTCGTCCGCGAGCGCCCGCTCCAGCCCGAGGTTGCTCATCGAGGTGGCCACGATCCTCGGCGGATTCAACCGCCCGCTCCGGTGGAGACAGGTCGCCCAGAGATAGAGGATGGCGTCGCCGTCGCGCACCTGCCCCCTCTCGTCGGCCAGGATGCAGCGGTCGGCGTCGCCGTCGAAGGCGGCTCCGAGGTCGGCCCCCTCGGCCACGGCCCGGGCCGCCATCCCGGCCGGCGCCGTCGAGCCGCAATTCTCATTGACGTTGCGGCCATCGGGCTCCGCATGGAGCAGGACGACGCGGGCGCCCAGCCGCTCGAACAGCGCGCCCGCGTACGTCGAGGCGGCGCCGTTCCCGGTGTCGAGCACCACCTTCAGGCCGTCCAGAGGACGCCCCTCCGGGAGCGTCGCGGCGAGGTGGTCCAGATAGCGCTCGCGCAGGCCGGGCTCCACCGCGGGCTGCCCCTCGGGCAGGACCGGCACGTCGGCCGGATGCGCTTTCAGACGGGTCTCCAGGGCGAGCTCGTCCTCGTCGCTCCACTTGGTCCCCTGGGGATCGATGAGCTTGATGCCGTTGTCCGGATAGGGGTTGTGGCTGGCCGAGACGACCACGCCGGACGCGGCGCCGGTCCCGGCGGCCAGCCAGCGGCAGATCACCGGCGTGCTCTCGCGGGTGTCGCCGCCCAGCACCACCTTGGGGGGAGCGCCATTGCCATGCTCGCGCAGGGTCGCGGCCAGTTGCACGGCCAGCGCCGTGACCGTGGGACGGTCGAGCGGCGGCTCGCCGAAATGGCCGCGGATGCCGTCGGTTCCGAAGAGGCGGATCGAATCTTGGCTCAAGTCTTCTTTCCCTTTTCTTTGCGCGTTTCTTTGCGCGGCTTTGCGGGCGCGGAGGGTTGGGGGGGCGGCTGGACCGGCACCGTCACCGTCACCGTCGAGGGGGGCGGCACGATCTGGATCAGCGGGTCGGGGAGGACGACGGCCACGTCCGGCTCCTCGAAGGTTTTGTCGCGGCCGTCCAGGCTGATCGGACGGGTCGAGAGGGAGTCGACGCGGGCGAGCATCGGCTCCGGGCCGATGACGAGGATCTGATTGGGAATGACCTCGGGCTGCCCTACCGTCGCTCCCGCGGCCGGCCTGCCGGTGAGCTTGGCCACCACCGGCAGCCGCTCGGTGACCTCCCGCTCGAGGTCCACCCGGATGGTGTTGGGCTCGATCGACACCACCTCCAGGCCCTCCGGCAGCAGGACGTTCTCCGACGTGAGACCCATCATGGCGACCCCCGTCTGGCGCTGGCCGAGGTCGATACTCATGTTCACCATGTAGGGGCTGAGCTGGCGGATCGCCTTCTTGGTGCCGCTGACGCGGACGTTCACGGTCTGCACCGGATTGATGAGGACGAACCCGTTGGGCCGGTTGTAGGTGACGGACGCCTCGACCACCTTCTCGCTGGAGACCAGGCGGTCCTCGACCGAGGCGTTGAACCAGATGCCGATGGCGATGCCGAGCGCGAGCAGCCGCAGCCCCCAGGTGCGCACCCACTCGTTCACCGCGCCCTCTCCTGCGGATAGAGGTCGGTCACCAGGTAGCGGTAGAGGGCGCTGCGCAGGCTGTTGCTGTCGAGGTCGGGAGTGAGCTCGCCGTTGTAGGCCAGGGAGATCGTGCCCGTCTCCTCCGAGACCACCACGGCCACCGCGTCGGTCTCCTCGGTGATGCCGAGGGCGGCGCGGTGGCGGGTGCCGTACTCCTTGGAGAGCTCCGGGTTCGCCGTCAGCGGCAGGAAGCAGCCGCCGGCGGCGATGCGGTCGTCCTGGATGATCACCGCGCCGTCGTGCAGCGGCGTATCGGGCTGGAAGAGGTTGATCAGCAGGTCGTAGGAGACCACGGCGTCGATCTCGATGCCGTTCTCGATGTAGTTGCGCAGGCCGTGCAGCCGCTCGATGACGATCAGCGCGCCGATGCGGCGGGTGGAGAGGGTGGTCGCGGCGAGCACGATCTCGCCGAACGAGGCCACCACCTTCTGCTGCTTGGCCAGCCCCCAGAGGGGATTGCGCCCGAAGTCGGCGAGGGCGCGGCGGATCTCCTGCTGGAAGAGCACGATCACGGCGAAGGGGAGGACGATCAGCAGGTTCTCCAGGATCCGCTGCAGGGTCGGCAGCTCCACCAGCACGGCCGTGTAGTAGACCAGCCCGATGAACAGCAGCCCGAGCACCATCTGCACGGCGCGGGTGCCGCGGATCAGCAGCAGCAGGTTGTAGATGATGATGGCGACCGCCAGCACGTCGATCAGGTCGCGCCAGGTGAGGATCTCCAGGAAGCGCAGGATCAAGAGCCCGCCCCCTGCCGCGCGATGGCGTGCCAGACGTCGAGAAATTGCGCCGTCTCCGCCACGTCGTGCACCCGCACGATGGCGGCCCCCCGCGACGCGGCCCAGGCCACGGCGGCGAGGCTGCCGCCCAGCCGGCGCTCGGGGGTGGCCTCCGGCAGGCCCGGCCGCGCGGCGGCCTTCGCGATGAAGCTCTTGCGGCTGGCGCCGAGGAGGAGCGGCCGGCCGAGGGGCTGGAGCTCGTCCAGGCGGCCGATCAGCGCCAGGTTCTGCTCCCAGGTCTTGCCGAAGCCGATCCCGACATCGAGCACGAGCTGCTCCTCCGCGATCCCGCAGCCCGTCGCCCGCCGGACGGCCGCCTGGAGCTCGTCGCGCACCTCGCCCAGCAGGTCGTGGAAGCGGATCCCCCGCTGCATGGTGGCGAGATCGCCGCGGCTGTGC
>QHVW01001013.1 GCA_003223675.1 Acidobacteriota bacterium | reverse complement strand
CCGCGACCTCAGCAACGCGCGGCCGGCCCCGGGGAATTTCGGCCAGCCGGTGGTCGAGTTCACCCTCAAGCCGCAGGCCGCCGAGACCTTCGGTGAGCTCACCGGCAAGAACGTCGGCTCCGGGCTCGCCGTCGTGCTCGACGGCCGCGTCGTCACCGCGCCGGTGATCAACTCGCAGATCCGCGACCGCGGCCAGATCGAGGGGGGGTTCACCCAGCAGTCGGCCCAGGACCTCGCGACGACCCTGCGCTCGGGCGCGCTGCCGGCCAGCATCACCTATCTGGAGGAGCGCACGGTCGGCCCCTCGCTCGGCCGCGACTCGATCCGCGACGGCCTGCGCGCCGGCATCCTCGGCACCGCGCTCGTGGTGCTCACCATGCTGCTCTACTACCACCTGTCGGGCGTCAACGCGGTCATGGCCCTGGTGCTCAACGTGCTGATCCTGTTCGGCGGCATGGGCGCCTTCCACTCGACCCTGACCCTGCCCGGCATCGCCGGCGTCATCCTGACGATCGGCATGGCGGTGGACGCCAACGTGCTCGTCTTCGAACGCATCCGGGAAGAGATGCGAGCCGGACGCACCGTGCGATCGGCCATCGACCACGGCTTCGAACGGGCCTTCACCTCGATCATCGACACCCACGTCACCACCCTGATCTCGGCGCTGTTCCTGTTCCAGTTCGGCACCGGTCCGATCAAGGGGTTCGCGGTGACGCTGACCATCGGCCTCATCGCCTCCATCTTCACCGCGGTCTTCGTCAGCCGCTGGTTGTTCGACCTGGTGCTCTCCCGCCGCCGGGTGCAGAAGCTTTCCATCTGACCCGGCGGGGTCGAAGCAAGGAGCAAAGCCATGGAGCTGTTTCGCGATACGCACTTTGACTTCATGAAGTACCGGCGGTTCTGGATCGTCGTCTCGTTCCTGCTGGTGCTGGGAGGGGTCTACGCCGTGTTCGGCCCCCACCGGCTGAACCTGGGCATCGACTTCGCCGGCGGCACGCAGGTCACCCTCGGCTTCAAGCAGACCCCGGACCTCGACCGCATCCGCGGCGTGCTCAAGCGGGAGGGGATGGGCGCCGCCGAGATCCAGCGTTTCGGCGACCCCAAGGCCAACCAGGTGATCGTCAAGACGACGGTCAACAAGGGGAACGAGGAGGGGAGCCTCGAGAAGGTGACCGCGGCGCTGAACCGCGAGCTGAACCAGGGGCAGACGGGCTTCGACCTCAACCAGGCGAGCTCGGACACCCTCATCGCCTTCCTCCTCCAGGCCGACCCCGACAAGGTGGGGGCCCAGGGCCCCGAGGCGGCGCGCGCCCACTACGAGCCGATGGCCGCGGCGATCTCGCCGTGCTGGGGATCGAGAACGTCGGCCCGCAGATCGGCGGCGAGCTCCGCCGGCAGGGCTTCCTCGCCGTGGTGATGTCGATGCTCGGCATGCTGGCCTACATCTGGTTCCGCTTCGAGCTCCGTTTCGGCATCGGCGCGGTGATGGCCTCGATCCACGACGTCGTGGTCACCCTGCTCTTCTTCTGGGCGTTCGGCTTCGAGTTCAACCTCATCACGGTCGCCGCCTTCCTCACCCTCATCGGCTACTCGACGAACGACACCGCGGTCATCTTCGACCGCGTGCGCGAGAACATGCGGAAGAGCCGCCGCAAGCCGCTGATCGAGGTGATGAACGAGAGCATCAACGAGACCCTGTCGCGGACGATCATGACCGGCGGCCTGACCTTCCTCACCGTGCTCGCGCTGCTCATCCTGGGCGGCGACGTGCTGCGCGGCTTCGCCTTCGTGATGACGGTCGGCATCATCGTCGGCACCTACTCGTCGGTCTACGTGGCGAGCCCGTTCGCGCTGCTCTGGGAGCGCTACTTCGGCTCCAGCGGCAAGCTCACCAACAAGTCCGGCTCCGTGCCGGTGGCCCGCGGCGACGGCGGCCGCTCCACCCCCGGCCGCGACGACGCGGCCGGCGGCGAGCAGCCCCTCCCGCAGCCGCGGCCGCGGCCCCGGCAGACGCGGCGGCGGGCGTAGGGCGGCGTTTCAGGCGCCTCTGCCCTCGGGGCGTCCTGCCCTTCGAAGCCTCACCCCCTGGCCCCCTCTCCACTTCGTGGAGAGGGGGAACCTGGCTGAGCCGGCCTGCCGAACATCACAACGCCGCATCTCTGGGCCCTCCCTCTCCACGAAGTGGAGAGGGACCGAGGGTGAGGCTTCGGAGGGCAGGACGCCCCGAGGGCCCGGACATCCGGGAATCTCCCCGCCTCTCCTTTCCCTTATAATGAATAACCCGTAGCGAAGGCTTCAGCACCGGACTTGCCGCCTCGCACGGGAAGCCCATATGCCCCACAGCAAGAGCCTCGCTCCGCCGGTCCCCTCGCGAGGGGTGTCACGCCTCGACGACGTGGTCGCCTGCCTGGGCACCCACGGCCGGCCGGCCGATCCGGGCTTCCTGCGCTCCGTCTACGATTTCTCCGCCGAGATGCACAAGGACCAGGTGCGCCGCTCCGGCG
>QHVW01001012.1 GCA_003223675.1 Acidobacteriota bacterium | reverse complement strand
CCGGAGGCGACCTCGGGCGGCACCCTGGCCGAGGACATGAGCGGCAAGAAGACCGCCGCCCAGGCGCCGCCTGCTCCGGCCCCCGCCGCGCCGGCCCAGGAGGAGCCCACGCCCGCGGCCCAGGAGGCCGCCGCGCCCGCCCCCGCCCTGCCCGATCCGGCCCAGGAGCGGCGAAACCGCCGCAAGGCGCGCAACGCCGCGGCGGAAGAGGCCGCGGCGCCCGCTCCGGCCCCGGCGCCCCCCGAGCCCACGCAGGCTCCGGCCAAGGCGCCGCCCAAGACGGCCAAGAACGCCACCGCGACGCCCGCCATACCCAAGGGGTCCTACGTGATCCAGGTCTTCTCCTCGCCCGACCAGACGCAGGCGGAGCGCATCCGCGGCAAGCTGGTGGGCGGCGGCCAGAAGGCCTACCTCTCTCCCATCGACCGCGGCGGGCGCACCATGTACCGCGTGCGCATCGGCCCGTTCAAGACGCGCGCCGACGCCCAGGGGGTGGCCGACAAGGTGCGCAAGGGGTACAAGCTGGATACGTGGGTGACGGAGTAATACGATTCCACACCTCTCTGTGAGGCCGGGGGGACCGCCCTGGAGGGGCGGATATTCACCAGCCTGGGGTTTCAACCCCAGGCGGGCGGGGGCGGTAGGCCCCCCATTCCCGGCCCGGGCAGGCCGCGTCATGGCCACCACCTGGGGTTGAACCCCCAGGCTGGTGAATACCCGCCCCTCCAGGGCGGTCAAAGATGTGCGTAAGGGTATGGATTTCAATCCCGGACCGATCCGACTCCCCATGACCCACCCTCTTTTCCGATACTTGATCGCCGCCTCCGGCGGCGTCCTGTGGGGGCTCTGCTTCGGCAAGAGCCCGCTCTCGCTCGCGGCGTGGATCGCGCTGGCGCCGCTGATCCTCCTCCTCTCGGCGCCGCGGCCGGGGCGCCTCGGCTGGGTGCACGGCTACGCGGCACCAGCCTGCTCGCCGCCTATCTCGCTCTCTTCCACGCCGTCTTCGCCTGGCTGGGGTCCAAGATCTGGCGGCGGTGGATCGCCGCGCGCATTCTCATCCTCCCGGCCCTCTGGGTGGCGCTCGAGTGGCTGCGCACCTATCTCGGCGGCGGATTTCCCTGGAACCTCGCCGCCTACTCCTGGGTGGACGTGCCGGGCGCCCTGCCCCTCTCGGCCTGGATCGGCGCCTACGGCATCTCGTTCCTGGTGCTGCTCACCAGCGTGGCGGTGGCCGCCACGGTCCAGCGCCGGCGCTGGGAGCCGGCGGCGATCGGCCTGCTCGTCCCCTTGCTGCTCCTCCCCCTGGCCGGGCGCTGGAGCCTGCGGCAGGACGTCCTCGCGCTCCGCGAGATGCCCGATCTCGGCCGCGCCGTCCGCCTGCTCCAGCCGAACATCCCCAATCTGGTCCAATTCGACGACGCGGCGGTGATCCGCAACTACCAGAAGGTGATCGGCCTGTCGATGGAGGCCTGCCAGCCCGGCGCGCTGGTGGTCTGGCCCGAGAGCGCGGCCTGGCCGTTCCTCTACCGCCGCGACGCCATGCTCGACGCCGACCTCGCCCGCCTCACCGACCGCGGCTGCACCGTGCTCTTCAACTCCGGCTGGCCGGTGGGCGACACCTTCTACAACTCGGCCTTCCTGGTCTCCCCCTCCGGCGAGGTGGACCGCTACGACAAGCGCCATCTGGTCCCCTTCGGCGAGTACGTCCCCTTCCGCGGCGTCTTCGGCTGGATGGACAAGCTGGCCCGCAACGCCGGCGAGATGCGGCCGGCGGACCGCACCGTCCTCCTCCCCTGGGACGGCGAGAAGATTGGAATGGCGATCTGCTACGAGGTTGTTTTCCCCTCCGAGGTGGCGGCGCTCGTGCAGCAGGGGGCGACGCTCCTCGTCACCATCACCAACGACGCCTGGTACGGCGACACCTCCGCCCCCTGGCAGCACTTCCGGGCGGCCCGCTTCCGCGCCGCCGAGAGCCGCCGGCCGCTGCTGCGGGCCGCCATCACCGGCGTCTCCGCCTGGGTGGACCCCGACGGCTCGGTGCGCGAGGAGCTGGGGGTCAACCAGGAGGGGATCATCCGCGCCCGGGTGCTGGGCCAGCGGCGGCTCACCCCCTTCAGCCGCTGCCCCTGGCTGGTGCCGTTCCTCTGTACGATCCTCGCCGGGGCGGCGTTTGGGGTATATTTCGCGACATCAAGGAGCAAATCATCATGATCGCCTACGACGTCCAGCAGAAGATCGACGGCCTCGCCGAGCAGCTCACCAACCTCCGGGGGTATCTTTGAGGGGTCGGACCTCGAGCGCGAGCTGTCCGAGATCGACCACCAGATGCAGCAGCCGGGCTTCTGGGACAGCCCGGCCAAAAACGCCCCCATCCTCCAGAAGCGCCGCGAGATCGAGCGCCGCCTCCAGACCCTGAACCGCCTGCGCGCCGACGCCGAGGAGCTCGACACCTGGCGCGAGCTCCTGAACGAGGGCGAGGCCGACCCCGAATTCGACCGCTTCCTGGAGCGGCTCACCGCCGAGCTCGACAAGCTTGAGCTGCAGCTCAAGCTCTCCGAGCCGGACGACGAGAAGAACGCCATCCTCGCCATCCATCCCGGGGCCGGCGGCACCGAGTCGCAGGACTGGGCCGAGATGCTGCTGCGCATGTACCTGCGCTGGGCCGAGGCCCACGGCCACGAGGTCGAGATGCTCGACCGCCAGGACGGGGAGGAGGCGGGGATCAAGAGCGCCACCTTCGCCGTCCGCGGCCCCTACGCCTACGGCTACCTCAAGAGCGAGCACGGCGTCCATAGGCTGGTGCGGATCTGCCCGTACGACTTCCAGGCCCGGCGCCACACCTCGTTCGCCTCGGTCGACGTCTACCCCGAGGTCGACGACGACATCGAGATCGAGGTCAACGACAAGGACCTGCGGATCGACGTCTTCCGCTCCTCCGGCGCCGGCGGCCAGCACGTCAACAAGACCGAGTCGGCGGTGCGCATGACCCACCTCCCCACCGGCATCGTGGTCTCCTGCCAGAACGAG
>QHVW01000843.1 GCA_003223675.1 Acidobacteriota bacterium | reverse complement strand
CTCCCATTAGATTAGACCAAGACCACCTCGTCCCGGCCTACCCATCCACAAACGGCAACGCCGGCGGGAAGCTCCCTCGTGGAAACATCACATCCCGGAATAGCTGCCGGGCTCTTTGGGAATGGCACTGGCCTGCCCATCTCGAGGCAGCCGCCTGACCAATCGCAGCTCAGAAAGCCTCACGACCTGCCTCCCCGGAAGGCCCTCTCAATCGTAGCGTGGGCTTTCTCCCGAACCTCCGGGGCGACCGTCACGGTTCCCAGACGCCGGAGCAGCTCTTCCGGATCCGCCATCCGATGCCTCGCCGCCTCCTGAAGGAAAGCCAGATCCTTTTCGCGTCCGGCAATGAGCTTGGCGATGAGCAAATCATGGATTTCGAGGCACAGACCCTTCGCGCCCCGCGTGTTCTCGTTCCGGATCTCGACGAGCCGATCCTTCCATCCTTCAGGCAAGACCGCGGTTTCCTCAGCGACTCCTTGAGCGTAATAGCCGAACGTCTGATGGAATGGGGACAGCTCGCCGATGCTGCCCTCGATGAGATCGGCGCGCTCGGGATGATGCAGTGGATAGAGGTCGGCCTCCTCGGAGACACGCATGGGCTCCGGAGCGTCCGGGAATTGCCCCAAGACTGCCTGGCTGCCGATGACCACGATCGTATCGTCGTCGGCGATGACCGCGGCAGCGCCGATGAGATGCTCGAGCTGGTCTCGGGTCATGGCCCTTGCAGGAAGCGCTCCCGCGTCTCGCGCCAGATCTTCCAACGCTCCCGGGGCCCCAGCGCCCCGGCGAATGGGCTCGACTGGCGGAGCTCTGTCGCCAGCTCGCTGCGTTCGACCAGGAAAGCCGCGACAGAGGCGGCGTCACCCTTCAGGACCTCCGCCCACTTCCGGGCATAGAACCGCGCGCCTTCACGGGACGCCAACCATCCCTCAACGCGATGGCGGGCCATTTCGAGAATCTCCGGATGGTCCCGCAGGCGCTCGGCGATGGCGCCGTGGTACGCGATGCTCCTTTCCTCTGCGAGCTGGTGTAGATCCATGCCAAGAAAGACGTTAGCACGTCGTCGCAGTTGCCACCGCCGGCCCGGCCAGCCCAGCCGGCGTGGCGCCGGTGTAGTCCATCGGTCAGCGCTGGAATGTCAGCACTATCGGTTTTCATCCTCGAAGGAGAACCGGGCCACTCCAAAGCGGGCCGCAGCCTCCAGCAGAGGGCCATCGAGGCTGGCCAGGGGCAGACCGGTGCGGACCGCCAGATCGAGGTAGCTGGCATCGTAGGAGGACAGGCCCTGCTCGCGGGCCAGGCCGAGGATCTCTCCCAGCGGGTGAACATCTGCGTCAAGCGTGATCGGAAGACTCTGGAGCAACTCTACGAAGCGGAGAGATTGAGCCGGGAGCAAACGCTTCTTCCTCTCTCCGACGACCAGGACGTTGGCCACCTCCAAAGACCAGAGGGGAGGCACGACGGCCTCCCCCTCGGCCAGCGCCTCGAGGACACTCTCGGAGTACGGAGTGGCCTCGTCTTCGAAGCACCAAGCCATCGTCATCGAGCAATCGAGAGCGAAACGATTCACCCGCGGCGACCCTCCGCGATCATCTTCCGGACGGAGAGTCGGCCCAGAGTGATTCCGCGACGGAATTCTCGCAACTGGCGGATGACTTCCCGGGCGTCCGGCTTCTGCATGGACGGCACAGGGACGAGCAGCGCAACCGGCGTCCCGTTCTTGGTAATCGCCACCCGTTCTCCGCGAGTGACCTCTTCGAGGAGCTGGGACAGGTGGGTCTTGGCTTCATAGGCACCGACGGTTCGCATGGAGTCCTCCGTGACTGGTCGGCCACTAGTCTAGCAGACTACCTGTCCGACCGCCGCCGTGGAATAGGTGCTCTTTGGGAATGGCACTGGCATGCGCCTTCCGGAGCGGCCGCCTCACCAATCGCAGCTCAAAAAGCCGATGGCGCCGTGGTACGCGATGCTCCTGGAAGCTTACCGGGAAACCACTGCGGAGGTCTCGAAGTCACGCATGAACATGCCTGCCGAAGGGCCCGGGAAAGCAGTGGAATGGAGAGGAAGGTACAAAAGCCCAAGGAGAGCAAGCCATGCGACACCTGACCATCCTGACCCTCGGCATGTTGTTCCTCCCTCTTCCCCTCGCCGCCCAGACCCTCACCCCGCGCCCGGCCTCCGTCCTCGGCCACTATTCCGGCCCACCCATCACAGCCCGACAAGCCACGCCTGCCGAGATGGGTTCCGTGGGCTCCGTGGGCTCCGTGGGTTACGTCAACGTGCCCTCGCCCATGCTGCTCGACATCTCGCTTGGGACCTACGGTTACTTCAAGTCTCTGAAGGACATGAGCCTCAACAGCGTCTGGTCCACCGGCGAGACCGCGGCCTTCGTCTGTGACGACGCGAGTCTCGAGTCGGTCCAGATCACGAAGGTTCACTATCCCTGGCGATATGAGCTCACGGTTCGCCCCACGATCAAGCCCGAGATCCCCGGCCGGATCATCGGCCTGACGGTCGCGATCGTCTCGAACGGTCAGGAGCTCCAACGGCAGACCCGGAACGTGAGCACCCGAGGAGCTCTCAGGCCGGGAGGGGTCATCCAGGCCCGGAGCGGCCCGGGCCCGGAATTCCACTTCCAATTCACCGAGGAGGAATTCGTAAGCAGGTTCGATCAGGGCCAGGCGGGCTCAGGATCGCGAGCCCAGGGAGGGACCGGCACTATGACTACGGCCTGTTGGCTCAATACCGGACGATGCTCGAGGCGAAAGGCTTCCAACAGGGAGAGGTCCGCTTCCCGGTCCCCCATACGCACCGCTACAATGCCGGTTACGATTCACTCGAGCAGAGGATCCTCGCTCGCTGGGAGTGGAAGCGGTTTCCGCTGCAGCCCGACGATCTCTGAGGAGGGTGCCCGATGGGCTCGAATAGCACCGAAGGAAGGGCGATACGCATCGTAAGCTGGGGTCATGCGGCCTTTGCCGCGACCATGATCCTCCTCGGAATCTTGGGCCTGATCCAAGGCGATTTCGCCCCCATATGGCAGCCGGCACCCCAAGGTGTGCCCGCGCGCGAGGTGCTGGCCTATCTCTGCGCCTTCCTCTCTCTGGCATCTGGCCTGGGCCTGCTCTGGCAGCGTACAGCCGCCGTCGCCGCCCGCGTATTGCTCATCTATCTCCTGGTCTGGCTGCTGTTGCTCAGAGTGCCCCCCATCTTCCGCGCTCCCACCGCGCAGGATACCTGGTCAGGCTGCGGTGAGACCGCGGTGATCGTGGCGGGCGCCTGGGTCCTGTACGCCTGGCTCGCCGGTGACTGGGACCGGCGGCGCCTCGGTTTCGCCACCGGCGACCAGGGTCTGCGCATCGCGAGGGTGCTCTACGGCCTGGCCATGATCCCCTTCGGCGTGGCCCATTTCCACTATCCCAAGGAGACCGCCGCGCTGGTGCCCGGCTGGCTGCCATGGCACGTGGGCTGGGCGTATCTCACCGGCGGTGCCTTCCTCGTGGCGGGCGTGGCGGTGCTCACCGGTGTGTACGCACGGCTGGCCGCCACGCTCTCGGCGCTGCAAATCGGCCTGTTCACGCTGCTGGTGTGGGTGCCCATCGTGGTGGCAGGCCCCAACGCCTTCCAATGGAGCGAATTCGCCATCTCCGTGGTGGTGACGGCCGGCGCCTGGGTGGTGGCGGATTCCTACCGCGGCATGCCCTGGCTCGCCGTGGGCCGGCGCGGCCAGGCCGCCTCGGGCGATACCTCTGGATCAGAGCAGAGACACATAGACATTTTGTGATACGATGACCTGCGTAGTCTCAATCCAAAAAGGAGACCGTGATGAAGAAGAGTAGCGTGAAGAAGCTCAGTCTCAACAAGGACACTCTGCGCAGCCTGACCCAGGATCTCAATGCTTTGAAACTGAAGGAAGTTGTCGGTAACGGCTACACTTTCCTGGCGGGTTGCTCGCTCCGGGTCACCTGCGACTGCTGAGACACATCACCCCTGTATCGAACAGGCCCCCCCTCGCCAAGCTGCGGAGGGGGGCGTTTCCCCAAACAGGCCCGAGTGCGTTCGGAGACGGGCCTGCGGCGGAGCCGTTCGAGCTCACGGAACAGGTCCCAGGAAGCCGGACAGGCGGGGAAGTGCAGGCGTGGTGCCAGGGACTTGAGGAAAACGCAACCACACCCTCACAGTGGCCCTGCCAGCCGCGAACCCTGCCCCACCTCGACCGGAATCCAGGCCTCTGAACGAGCTTGGGATGGTTTCAGATACACCTCCGGCCGGGCGAGGCGGTGCGCTCGTCGGAATCGCCCTCCGGCGGACGCTGAGCCTGTCAAGGAACCCGCCTGCGCGATCAGATTGGCACGAACGGCGGCGCGGGCGGGAAGCTGCCGGTGGGGCCCGATCGCCGCAGGGCTTCGTGCCAAACAGGTGCAAGGGACTTGGTAGCGCTTTGGTAGCGCGCAGCGGCACGGCGCGATACTTGGGGAAGCTCTCGGCGTCTCAATTCCTGGGCGAAAGCCTCCGTGGAGTAGAGGCACCTCCGAACTGCGAGGCTTCGCGGGAGCATCCACACCGCAAAGTCGGCTTATTCGCCGCAAGCTCTTCCCGTCTACCGCAAGGGATGCTAACTTTTCGGTGGAGGAAGAAGTTCACTGCAAAGTTTTTCGCTCCACCGCAAGGTCGCTGGGTCCACCGCAAGGTGAGTCAGCTTTGCGGTGGATGGCAATGGCCACCGCAAACTGGGCGCATTCACGGCAGGGGTTCCTCATTCACCGCAAAGTGGCTCTATCTGCCGCAGGGGCGGCTTGTTCACGGCAAGGTGCGGCGGTCTGCCGCATGGCAAAACGACTCACCGCAAGGTATCTCCATCCGCCGCAAGGGGAGATTATTCACCGCGAGGACGAGCCCTCCACCGCATCTCCGCGGTATCCACCGCAAGATCTCCCTATGCACCGCGAGGGCTCTTCATCCACCGCGAGGCAAGGCGACTTGGCGCAAAGCCCATCCATCCACCGCAAGGCGGCTCTCTCTACCGCAAGGCGGCTCTCTCTACCGCAAGGCGGCTCTCTTTACCGCAAGGCGGCACAACTCGCCGCGAGCCTCCTACGGCAGAGGGAGAGGAAGGGGCTCCGCCCTTTTCGTCCCAGACTGGCGTCAGGCGAGGCGGAATCAACGCTTTCGCAGCGGGCCGGCCTCCAACTCGTGCTCTACTCCTGGGCGTTGCTCTGGCTGAGTCGCATTTTCCCGGTATATCCCTCAGTAATGGGGAACAACGTTCGTGGGCATCGGTGGTCGTGGCTGCTGGATGCGCGATAGCCGTCCTGGATCTATGGCTGCGCTTCCTCTCCCTTCACGTCGAGGCCCCGGCCCTGCCTTCCCGGAAGATCCTCTCGATCGCAGCGTGGGCTTTCTCTCGAATCTCCGGAGCGACCGCCACAGTTCCCAGACGCCGGAGCAGCTCTGCCGGATCCGGGGGGAACAAGGTGGAGCTGTGGGAGCCAAGCGAGGTGCCAGGGTCTTTAGGAATCCACACCCTCCCAGTGGCCCTGCCAGCCGCGAATCCTGACCCCCCTTGACCGGAATCCACGCCTCTGAACCAGCTTGGGAGGGTTTTCAGGTACACCTCCGGCCAGGCGAGGCGCTGGCCTCGTCGGGATCGCCCTCCGGCGGACGCTGAGGCTGTCAAGGAACCCGCCTGTGCGATCAGCTCGGCACGAACGGCGGTGCGGGCGGGAAGCAGCCGGCGGGGAAGGGCACGTCCCGGCGGCCTTGGCGGAGGGCCTCGGCCGCCGCCCGGAAGGCGCTCACGAATTCCGCGTAGATCGCATAGAACATCTTGCGAGCGGCTTTCGTCGCCGCGTGAACGAGCGGGGCGGGGGAGCACGCCACTGAATCGGGCCGGGTCTGCGGATCCTGGGCCAGGATTGCCTTGGCACCGAGAACCTTGGCTCCCGATTGCTGCCTCGCCCTGGCTGCCTCCGCGTCGACCTCCTCCACCAGGGTCTTGATCCGCTCGCGGTAGCGGTCGGCGGGCAGGTGCGCCCAGCAGGGGATCGGCGAGAGCACCACGGATTCAGCGAAGACGTGCTGGTCCCGGCTGAGCTCTTCGCCCTGATTCCTGGCCGCATGCTGTCGGGTACGGTCGAACCAGTGCCCCTGGAAAGGCGTGCCGTGCAGCAGAGCCTCGGCGGAATGTACGCCGGGCCACTCACAGACCCGCTCCACCAGATTCTCCTTGACGCCATTCGCCAGGACGTACTTCAGACGCTCGACCTGGGCGGATTCTTCGCCGGTGACGACGGTCATCTCATAACGGCGCCCGAAGACCGGTCCTTTCCAACTGGTCAGCCGGTTGACCTCGCGGGCCAGCGTGGACTGAAGGTCTCGCATGAAGCCCGCGACCTCCTCAGCGTCGTCGACGATCAGGAGGAGGTGAAAGTGGTTGGATAACACGGTGACGGCCGCGATGTCCGTTTTGTGGATCCGTTGGCTCTTTCCTAGGATGCCCAGGAAGAGGTCGTCGAACGAAGGCCCAGGAGTGAGGAGGTAGCGCCCCTGGATGGTGCGGTTGGTGATGGAGACGAGGGTCCGGGACTGGGGGACATAGCGTAGCTTTCTCATACCCTCAGAAGACGTAAAAACACCCCCAAAACTAATTCGCCCTAGAACCGCTTGGGTTTGCGAGGGGGGGAGGCGGGTCGTTTTGGCGTTTAAGAGCCAGCGAACAGTTGGCGCCGGCCCGGTCTCGGCCAGGCTGTGGAGCGACGCGCACGGGGAGGCTGGAGTGACGGGAGTCGAAGCTCGCCCGGCCTTCCGGCGCCAGGCTCGCCTGAAGGAGGGCTTAAATCAGGCCTAACTCACCACTCCGCTCGAACGGAGCTTGAGCCGCTTGGGGCTGAACGGCGGAATGGGTAGCGCCGCGAGCCCGGGCAGGCCGCTGTGCCAGAAGCCGCGATGATCCACCTTCTCCCCGGTCCTGTAAAAGTGGACGAGATAGGCGATGTCGCTCGCGGAAAACTCCGAAAGCCAGGCGTCGAGGTCCCGGATGCCGAGCTCGTGCAGCAGCTCCAGGCCATAGCGGGAGGCATCCCGCTCATAGCGGCGAACCTCATCGAGATCAGCCTCGCTGTAGCTGCCCGGCGCCTTGTCGCCGATCTCCGGCGCCTGTCCCAGGAGGTTCCATTGCACGGTGTGGCCAAAGAGATGCGCCAGATTGAAAGCGATGATCTCGGGGCTCTGCTCGTAATCGACCCAGATCTCCTCGCCGTCCAGATCGCCGACGAAGGGCGCGGGGACGTCGATGAGTCGGACCGGAATCCGGTAGCGCTGCTCGATGTGAGCCCGCACGAGGGCGATGACCTCTTGAAGGCGCTCGGGGGACGGGGCGGAGGAGCCCGGCATGGGCGGACCGGCGTCTTGGGAGCTGCGATTCTCGTCCATTGCCGGGGATCATAGCGGAGAACCCAGACCTCTTGCCGGCCGCCGGTTCGCTGGCTCGGCCTTCAGGCTCGCTTGATGATCCGCAACAGCCAGATCAAAATGCAGGCTCCGATGAAGGCCATGATCAGGCTGCCGATCAACCCGCCTCCGAGCCCGATTCCCAGCAGGCCGAAGAGCCAGCCGCCCAGGAGGGCACCGATGATGCCGACGATGATGTCGCCGAGGACACCATAGCCCCCACCCTTCATCACCTGTCCTGCCAACCATCCAGCCACCAAACCGATCAGGATGAACCAGATGAAGCTCATGCGCCCTCCTCCCCGGTCGTGAAATTTACTGGCACTGAAGGCTGCATGTTACACCCAACCGGGTCTGTCTACCGTTTTTGGGCTAGAATGCCCTTGCGGAACCCCTTTGCGGAGGCCCATGTGACCTTTGTCCTCATCCTGACCGAGCCTCGGGACTTCCACTCGTACGCAGTGGCGGAGGCCCTCCGGCTCCAGGGGGTGGAGGTCGCGCTCTGGCACGGGACCGACTTTCCCAGCCGGCAGAAAGCCTCGGTCTGGCTCGGCGGCGAGGGCTTCGGCCTGGAGGTCTCCGGTCCCGGGATCGAGCTGCGGGACGCGCGCTTCGGCACGGTCTGGAACCGGCGGCCGTCCAACCCCGTGCTGCCGGAGGATCTGCATCCGGCCGACCGGGTGCCGGCCGGACGCGACTGCCAGCACTTCGTCTGGGCTCTCTGGCACCTGATCGCTCCGGACGCCTTCTGGGTCAACCCGCTATCGCCGATCCCCACCGCCATCCTCAAGCCCTACCAGCTCCGGCTCGCCCGCGAAGCCGGTCTGGAGATCCCGCGGACCCTGTGCAGCAACGATCCGGACCGCATCGTGGAATTCCTGCGCGCCTCCCCGGGCGAGACCGTCTACAAGAGCTTCCACGCAGGCTCCTGGAACGGCGCCGGGGATCTTCCAGGTGCGTATCCCGAAGGATCATGAGCTGCG
The DNA here is from genome assembly GCA_003223675.1 of Acidobacteriota bacterium. Lineage (GTDB taxonomy): Bacteria > Acidobacteriota > Thermoanaerobaculia > Multivoradales > UBA5704 > DATARR01. The sequence continues at coordinate 14,002 of QHVW01000843.1, read as the reverse complement.
GGTCACCTTCTTCGGCGAGCGGCCGGTCGCGGCGCGGCTGGCGTCGCAGAGCAGCTCCAGCGGCCGGGAAGACTGGCGGCGCGCCTTCTCGGACCTGGAGGTCGAGCCCGCCGACTTCCCTGAGGATCTGGCGCGCAAGTGCCGGTGGCTGATGGAGCGCCTCGGGCTCGTCTTCGCCTGCTTCGATTTCATTGTCACTCCGGACGGCCGATATGTGTTCCTGGAGATCAATCCCATGGGCCAGTTCCTCTTCCTGGAGCGGCTGTGCCCCGACCTCCCGCTGCTCGACCTCTTCTGCTCGTTGCTGACCCGAGGCGCCGTCGCGGCGAACCGGCCGGCGGGAGGCGTCCGTCTGCTCGATGTGTGGGACCTTGCCGAGTCCGCCTTCCTCGCGGCGCCCGAGCGCCATGTGCCCAAGAAAAGCAAGGTCGTGCCTGAGGAGGAGGAAGAACCGGCTTCCGCCCTGGAGAGCTCGCTTCGCTGAAGCGGAAACCCGCTGACCCGGCCTCTTCGGAGGCCTTGGCAGAAAGGAGGACATGGACAGATGAAGAAGAGAATCGCAGGACGTCGGCTTCTGGGCCGTCTTCTGGCCGAGGAGCTGACCGACAGCGATCTCGCGTCGGTGTCCGGTCAGGCCACGGCGATCGGTATCAGCCGGTGCCCGATCGACTACACACCGACCCGGGATCCGAAGACGGGTGAAGAAATCGATTGAGACCTTCCCGATCCCCCAAACCCGACCCTCGCCTAACCGGCAGGGAAAGGTAGGGAGATCGCACTGGGCGTGGATCGCCCAGCCGCATTTGCAAGGCCGTCCCGGCGGTGCCGGGGCGGCCTTGTCTACGTCTCCGCCGTGGGGCTGGCGTGGTCGCCCCCTCTTCGCAAAGGAGCTTGCCGATGTGCACCAATTTCATGCTGACCTTCCCCGGCGCCACACCGGAGGGCCGGCTGCGTGTCAGCGCGCGCACCCTGGAGCTGTCGGGCCACCTGCCGAGCCGCTTGTATCTCGTGCCGCGGAACCAGCCGTTCCCCCTGCGATCGCCGTTCAAGCCGTGGCTGAAAAACCCCCTGCAGTGGACGAACCGCTATGGATTCGTGGGGATCGGCAGCCCTGCGGCCATGCACGTGCTGCCGGCGTTCATGGATGGCATGAACGAGGTCGGCCTCTCGGCGGCGGCGCTCTGGCTGCCTGGGACGAGGTACCCCACCGAGGACGCTCATCCGCAGTTGGCGTACTCGGACCTCGCCGGCTGGATCCTGGGGACCTGCGCGACGGTGGCCGAGGTCCTTGCCCGGCTCCAGGAGGTCAGCATCTGGGGACCGCCCGTGGGGACGAAGGACCTGTACCTGCCGCTGCATTTCATCGCCTCCGATCCGAGCGGCGAGAGCGTGGTGATCGAGCTGGTGGACGGCGAACGCAAGGTCTACGGGCCGGACTGGAACGACCACGCCACCTCCGACGGCGTGCTCACCAACGCGCCGACCTACGACTGGCATCGCTCCAACCTGGCGAATTACGCCAACCTCACGGTGGTGGGGCCGGAGACGTCGATCGTCTCCGTCGGCCCGCCGGTAGGCAACGGCCTCTGCGGCATGCCGGGCGATCCGATGTCGGCCTCGCGGTTCGTGCGCGCGGCGTTGATGCGCAAGGGGTTCGAGATGCTGCCGCCCAGCGGTGAAGGCTGGATCCCCGCACCCCTGGGGAAAGGTGATGCCGGCGCCGTGCAGACCGCCGTCAACGTGGCGATGCAGTTGGCGGTGGTGGTGATGGCCACCCCCTACGGCACCGTGTTGACCCGGAAGCCGGGCACCGCCGGACCGGCGGTCGGTTGAGCTTCGACGGCGGGAAGCCGTTCCCCTTCGAGTCGATCGCGTTGCTCCCCGAGCCTGTAGAGTCCGCATGGGTGGAGGACGTCACGAATCAGCTCGCGATGGGCTGAGCGGCACGAACCGCTGGGCGGTGAAGCCGGAGCTCGGGATGTCGAAGGCCTGGGGACCGGTCTCCCTCGAGCTCGCCTCGGCGGTGACGTTTTTCCAGGACAACCGCGACTTCCTCGGCCAGACGCGCGAGCAGGATCCGCTCTACGCGTTCCAGGCGCATCTCGTCTACAGCTTCCGCCGCGCGCTCTGGGTGGCGCTCGACGGCACCTACTACCTCGGCGGACGCACGCGCGTCGGCGGGATCCGCAACGACGACCTGCAGCGCAGCACGCGCGCCGGAGTGACCTTCGCGATGCCGCTCAGCGCCCGCCAGTCCCTCAAGCTCAACGCGAGCACGGGCGTCTCGACGCGCTTCGGCGGGGACTGGAACACCGTCGGCCTCGCCTGGCAGATCCGCCGGGGTGGACCCTAGAGAACGACGTCCCCGTCACCCTGGAGAGGGCACGGTATCAGGGGGCGATGCAGGGCCGCCCGGACATGAAGGAATGCCGGGCGGCCCGCTCCGCCCGCTCAGCCGCAGGGAGGGACGCTTCCACCCACCGTGTTGTTGATGCAGTGCGCGGGACAATCGCTCGCTCCTGTCCGCCCGCCCGCCACGTTCTCCATCCTCGCCTCGTTCAGATCGCGAATCGTCTCCTTGGATAGCGTCAGGGGCCGGACCGTCTTCTTCTTCATGTTTTCCTCCTGTCGCGCGATGCCCGCGCCGGCGGAACGCGCGGCGCTCAGCATCGCGAAGACCGATCTCTTCAGGTATACGCGTGCGGGCCTTCAGAGGTTTGAGCTATTACTTCCCCTGGATGCGCGGATGTCCCGGGAATACGCCTGTGACATCATGAGGACCATGTTCCGGCGTCGCGCTCTGCGGGGTGCCCTGGGGCTCGCCGCCCTCCTCTCGGGTTGCCGGCAGAGCGGTGTCCAGGGCTGTCTCGACCTGATCTCGGCGCAGAAGTATCAGCCGGCGGCCACGCGGTGCGAGGCCGTCTTCGCGGCGAGCGGCGATCCGCGGGCGGGAGCGGCGGTGGTCCGCGCGCACTATTACCTCGGACAGCCACAGGAGGCGCTGGCCTGGGCGGACCGCCTGGAGAAGGCCGGCAAGGTCGCTCCCGGCGTGTGGTCCGTGGTGGGGCTCGTCGACCAGCAGCGCGGCGAGGCCGCGGCCGCGGAGCGGGCCTATCGCCGCGATCTGGCCGTCTGCCGCGCCGCGGGGGATCACGGCCGCGCCGCCGACGCCCTCTACCGGCTCTTCAACCTCTCGTGGCACCGCTCCAGCTACCGGCAGACCTTTCTGATCGCGAGCGAGGCGGTCCAGGAAGCCGCCAGGGCGGGAGACCGCGAGCGCGAGGCGCGCGCCGCTCAGGCCCTCTATACCTCGCTGTTCGAGGTCGGGGACCTCGCCGGAGCGCGGCAGGCTCTGGAGAGGGCCGACGGGCTGATTCCGGAGCGGGAGCGCGGCGAGCGGGCCCGCTTTCTCAACAACCGCGGCACCGTCCTGGCGGCCGAGCGACGGTTGGGGCTCGCCCGGCACGACTTCGAGCAGGCGCTGCGCCTGGGCGCCGGCAACGACGCCGAATTCTCCCGTGGAGTCCTCATGGACCTGACCGAGGTCAGCCTCGAAGACGGCGACGTCGAGCGGGCGGCCCTCTACCTGAAGCAGGCGTGGGAGCATCTGGAGCCCGGCCGGAAGCCGCCGCCCTCCCTCTTCTACTATCGCTCCTGGGTGGACCAGTCCCGCGGGCGCCTGGCGGAGGCCGCGGAGGATCTCGCGCCGGTCCTGAGTGCCGACCTCGACTCCGAGTGGGGCTGGAAGATCGCCTATCAGCAAGGGCGGGTCGCGGAAGCCCGCGGCGATCTCCGCGCCGCCGAAGCGGCCTATGGGAGATCGATCGCCGTTCTCGAGGAGATGCGCCGGGGCCTGACCTTCGACGAGCTCAAGTCCTGGCTCCTGGAGGAGCAGCGGCGGCCTTTCGAGGCGTTGTTCCGCCTGCGGGCCCGGTCGGGCCGTGCCACGGCGAGCCTCGCCACGGCGGAACGGGCGCTGGCGCGGACCTTTCTCGACGCGTTCGTGCACACCACCTCCGCCCCCTCCGAATCGCCGCCGGCCGGCAAGGCCTGGTCGCCCGGCGCCGCGGACGAACGCATGGCGGGCCTGGAGTCGCTGCTGCCGGCGATGAGCGAGTCGCCGGTGGCGGCCCTGCAATCGATCGATCGCGTTCTGGGCGCCTTGCGGGACCGCGACGGTCTCCTCTATTTCGAAGCCGGAGACGAGCTGTGGCTGATCGCCGTGCGGGGGCGGGGGCTCCAACTGTGGAAGCTGGCGGCTCCCACGGCGGAGATCCGCGATCTCGCGGACCGCTTCCTGGGCCACCCGGACGACGTCTCTCTCGCCACCCGGTTGGGCGAGATCCTCCTGCCGGCGGGCGCGCTGCCGGAGACCGGGCAGCCGGTCTACGTGGTGGCCGACGGCGTGCTGGGGAACCTGCCGTTCGCCGCCCTGCGCCGGCAGGGGCGGTTCCTGGTGGAGGACCATGGGATCGTCTTCGTCCCCAGCCTCAACGCGCTGGCCGCCCTGGAGGCTCCGCGCGCGGACCCCGCGCGGCCCGCGGTGGCGCTGGCGGACCCTCAGCGAAACCTGCCCGCCGCGGCTGCCGAGGCCGTGGAGGTGGCCCAGCGGCTGGGCGGCGCGGCCTGGGTCGCCGGCGAGGCGACCGCCTCACGACTGCAACAGGCCGCCCACAGCCGGACGCTGCACCTGGCCACCCACACCGGCCTGGGACCTCGCGGCGCCTGGCTTCAGCTCGCGGACCGGCGGGTGACGGCCAGCGAGATCGTGGCCGGCCGGATCGGCCCCCGGCTGGTCGTGCTGGCGAGCTGTGCCTCCGGGGTGCGGCCGGGGCGCGAGATGTGGGGATCGCTCGGCGCCTCCTTCCTGGCGGCGGGAAGCCGCGCCGTGCTCGCCTCGCTGTGGTCGGTCGAAGACGGGCCGACCCGCGAGCTGGTGCGCCGGTTCTATGCCGAGGGAGGGGACGCCGACCCCTGCGCGGCGCTGGCCCGGGTGCAGCGTGTTGCGATTCGCCAGGGTCTGTCGCCTCATCTATGGGCCGCCTTCGTCCTCTTCGGATCGGAACGGCCCCTGGATGCTTCCGTGAAAAGGAGATAGACATGTCGAGTCGTTGGATCGCCATCGCATTGCTTCTCAGCCTCGGCTTCGGGGTTCCCGCGCAAGCGAAGCCTCCCGCGGCCGGTGCCGCTTCCCCCCGGCAGGGGGGTGTCCTGGAAGAGCTCACGGCCCACGGCGTCGCGCTGTTCCTGGCGTTGAAGGACGGCGACCTGTGCGGAATGGGGTATTGCCCCACGCCGCCGCCGCCACCGCCGATCCACAACATGAGCTTCGCGGTCTTCAAACCCCGTCCGGCCAGAAGGGGCTCTCTGCCGTAGCCGCCATGTCGTGGGTCTATGGGTCTCGCGCGGCTCCCTCCTCGGAGCCGGATGCCGAGCACGACGCCCTGGCGGCCCTCGAGAGAGGGAGCCCCGCCGAGGCCCTGGCCGTGCTGATGCGTGTTTATGGCTCCGCCGTCTATCGCTTTTGCCGGCAGATGGTGGCGGACGATGATTTGGCGCAGGAGGTGCACCAGATGACTTTCATCCAGGCTTACGAGAGTCTGGCGCGGTTCGGCCGCCGCTCCTCGCTGCGCACCTGGCTGTTCGGCATCGCCCGCCACCGCTGCCTGGACCTCCTCAAGATGGACCGGCGCCGCCGCAACCGGTTCGACCCGTTGGACGCCGCGCCGGACCTGCCCGGACCGGGCGCCAACGTGGAGGACCTCCTGGCGGAGCGCGCGCGCACCCGGCTGTTGGCGGACTGCCTGCGCTCCCTGGCGCCGCGCGCGCGGGACACCGTCCTGCTGCGCTTCCAGCAGGGGCTGTCCTATCCGGAGATCGCCCGCCTTTCGGACGAGAAGGCGCCGGCCCTCCAGATCCGGGTCGCCCGTGCCCTGCCCCTCCTGCGCCGCTGCCTGGAAGAGAAAGGGGTGGCGCCTTGAGCCGGTGCGACCGGTTCGAGGCCGAGGGGTTGTTGCTCCTCGAGCAGGGGCTCCCCCTCGACGAGCACTTCGCGACCTGTCCGGACTGTCTGGCCGCCCGGGCCGCCTACGAACGGCTCTCCGCGGAGATCGCCGGCCTCGGTGCCGAGGACGAGCCGCCCGTGGGCTGGCAGGCCCGTGTCTGGGAGCGGATCGACCAGCGCCGGGAGCGCCGAAGGTTTCGCTGGCCCGGGTGGCGCGGGTGGATCGTGCCGGTGGGAGCAGTCCTGGCCGCGTCGCTGGCCGCGCTCTTCCTGATCCGTCCCCCTGGGCCTCAGCTTCCCTCGCTGCGCGTCGAAATCCAGGCGGGCGCCACCGTCCGCCGCGGCGGGGAGGCCCAACCGGGCGACCTCCTGCGGCTCACGGCGGCGACCGGCGGTGCGCGTCATGCGGAGCTTCGCGTCTACCGCAACGACACCGAGCTGGTGTTGCGCTGCTCGACCGACCGCCCCTGCTCCCGCCAGGGGGACGAGGTGCGCGCCGCCGTTCTCCTCGACGCCGTCGGCCGCTACCAGCCTCTCCTGCTGCGTTCGAAAAGCCCCCTGCCGTCTCCCGTGTCCGACCTCGAAAAGGACACCAGCGCCGCCCTCGCCGCGGGGGCCGACGTGAAACTGGGCTCCGAGATCGTCGTCCGCTGATCCACCCTGTTGTGTTTCGCCTCCCTGCGTCGCCTCATGGACGTAAACACGCGGCGACGCCGCGAAACACCGGGCGCCATGCCCAGAAAGATGAGCCATGAAAAAGCAATCGACGCGACTGAGCCTCTCTCGTGAGACTCTGAACCTGCTCGACGGTGACAATCTGACGCAGGTGAACGGCGGCATCATCATCCCCCCCTCCAAGGCGGCCGGCTGCTCGTACAACTACTGCGCGACCGATAGCTGCATCTACACCTCCTGCTATTGACCCCGGCACCCTCTCCTGTCCCCGAGGCGGCCCGGCCAGGGCCGCCCCGGGCGATTCCGCGCCTCGCTGTGGTAAAGCCGATCTAAATCTTGATAAAGATCCGCCGCCGGTATAGCACGCTCATCAACCCCCACCAGAGGGCGAGGAAGGCCAGCGCCCAGGCGAGCGAGGCGACGTAGTCCGGCAGCCAGGAAGCGAAGAGGTGACGGTAGAGCCACTGTTGCAGGCTCACCGTCTCGCTCCCCTCCGTCCAATGGATCAGATAAAAGATCTTGGCCATCAGGGTGCTGCCGAAGAAGGCCGCGATGGCGTTGGTGCCGAAGACCAGGAAGGGGCGCGCCCAGGCGTCGCGCCCTCTGATATCGACGAGCTCATAGGTCGCGGCGAGCAGCAGCAGCGCCAGGCCGGCGGTGAACAGGACGTAGGTGCTCGTCCAGAGGTTCTTGTTGATGGGGAACCAGCGGCCGAGGACGAGCCCCGCGATGGTGGCGGCGCACCCCCAGAGCAGCAGGCCCATGAGCTTCTCGCGCCGGGTCCGCGGCGAGCGCAGCCCGTCGCCGGTGAACAGGCCGAGGAGGGCGGTGGCGATGGCGGGCACGGTGCTCAGAATTCCCTCCGGATCTCCAGGCCCCGGGGCTTTCCTCCACGTGTGGCGGCCGAGGACGAGGTGATCGAGCCATCCGGCCAGGTTGCCGTCCGGGCTCAGGTCCCCGGCGCCGTGCCCGGGCACCGGGATCAGCATCATGGCCAGCCAATAGCCCGCGAGCAGGGAGAGCGTCAGGGCCACGCGCGACCGGGGGCCGAGGTGGAGCCAGGCGAGCGCGGCGACGAAGTACACCACGGCGATCCGCTGCAGGACGCCGGGGATGCGGGCCGCCGGCCAGCTCACGGTGTAGAACGGGAACCAATTCAGGAACAGGCCGAGGGCGAGGAGGATGAGCGTCCGCCGCACGATCTGCCGGTGGAGCGGGCCGCGATCGCCGCCCGACCGCTCCAGGCGTCCGGCGAAGGCATACGGGATGGCCACGCCCAGGATGAAGAGAAAGAAGGGGAAGATGAGGTCGGTCGGAGTCCAGCCGTTCCACTCGGCGTGGAGGAGCGGGGCATAGGTCTTGTTCCAGTCCCCGGCGTCGTTCACCAGGATCATGGCGGCGATGGTCGCGCCCCGGAAGACGTCGAGATACGGGATGGCCACGCCCAGGATGAAGAGAAAGAAGGGGAAGATGAGGTCGGTCGGAGTCCAGCCGTTCCACTCGGCGTGGAGGAGCGGGGCATAGGTCTTGTTCCAGTCCCCGGCGTCGTTCACCAGGATCATGGCGGCGATGGTCGCGCCCCGGAAGACGTCGAGAGAGACCAGGCGCTCCGTCCCGGCCTCTCGCTGCAGCGGTTCCTCGCTCACCACGGTCACGATCGCCGTCCTCCCTTGGAGCTTGGGGCGTGGCTATCGTACCAGCTCGAGCCCCCGCAGCCGCTCCTGAATCCGCCGCCGCACCGGCTCCGGGCTCTCCATTTCCAGAGCCTCTCGAAAGCACGCCGCCGATTGCTCCGGATCGCCGGCGCGCGCGTGGAGCTCTCCCAAAGTGACCGCCAGCGGATAGTAGCCCGCCAGGGTGGGATCGCCACGGATCTCCTCGACGGCCCGGATACCCGCCGCGGGTCCCTCGACCATGGCGAGCGCCACGGCGCGGTTGAGGCCCACGACGGGGGAGGGCTTCAGGGCCAGGAGATCATCGTAGAGAGAAAGGATGTAGGGCCAGTCGGTCTCTCCGGGCACGATGTGGCAGGCCGCGATGGCCGCCTCCAGATGGTAGACGGAGAGCCTGGGCCCGCGCGCCGCCCGGTCCAGGTGGTGGAAGCCGGCGGCGATCTTCGATTGATCCCAGAGGCCGCGGTCCTGCTCGCAGAGGAGGAGCAGGTTCCCCTCCGGGTCCACGCGGGCCGGATTGCGCGCCGCCTGGAGGAGGAGCAGGGCGGCCAGCGCGTGCGCCCTCGGCACGTCCAGCGCCGGATGCTCCGCCACCAGCCGGACGAGCCGGACCGCCTCGGCGCAGACCTCCTGGCGCACCAGCTCCTCCCCGGCCGCGGCGGCGTACCCCTCGTTGAACATGAGGTAGAGCGCTTCGAGCACCGAGTCGAGCGCCGCCGGCAGCTCCGCGGGAGGTGGCACCTCGAACGGCGGCCGGATCTCCTGGATCTTCCGCTTCGCCCGCACCAGCCGCTGGGCGATGGTCGCCTCCTTGGCGAGATAGGCGCGGGCGATCTCGGGGACGCCGAAGCCGCCGACCGTCTTGAGGGTGAGCGCCACCCGCGCCTCCCGCGGCACCGCCGGCTGGCAGCAGATGAAGATCATGCGGAGCTGATCGTCCATCGTCTCCCCCTCGGGGTCGTCCGAGACGAGCGAGGCGGACCAGCCGCGGATCGCCTCCTCCTTGCGCGCCAGGTTCGCCTCGCGCCGCAGGAGGTCGAGCGCCCGGTTCTTCGCCACCTGCATCAGCCAGCCGCCGGGGTTCTCCGGCACGCCGCGGAAGGGCCAGGTGCGGAGGGCCTGGACGAGCGACTCCTGCACCACGTCCTCGGCGAGCGAGAGGTTCTCCGCGCCGAGCACCCGGGTGAGGGCCGCGACCATCCGCCCCGCCTCGCGGCGGAACAGATGGTCGACGAGCTGCGGGACCTCGGGGCTCATCGGCTACATCTCGTCGATCTGGCGCAGCTCGATCCAGCCGTTGTCGAGGTGGGGGCACCCCTGGGCGATCTCCTCGGCCTCGCGGTAGTCGCCCGCCTGGATGACGTAGAGGCCGCCCAGCACCTCCTTGGCCTCGGTGTAGGGGCCGTCCGTGGCATGGACCCCGCCGTCGCCGTTCCGCCGCATGTGGCGCCCGCCCTCGTCCTTGAGCTTGTGCCCGCCCACCATCTGGCCGGCCTCGCGGACCTTCTGGCCCCAGGCCCGGTAGCGCTCGAACATCGCCTGCATCTGTTCCGGCGTAAGGCTCTGAAAAACCTGGGGATCCTCGTGCAGCAGCAGGATGAATTTGGCCATCGCGCTCTCCTTCTTGCGGGTGGATCGCCATCCTGACCCGTCACTCCGGCGACCGATCCATTCGGCCGCTCTGACAGTACGACGAACGGGCGGGCCGGAAATCGACAGACGGACGACGGGGAGCTCATCGGCCGCGAGATCCGGTTATCATAGGATACCGAGCTTCGTACGGAGATTAGACGATGATTGAACCGCAGCAGCGCCGCTCGCCGTGGCTCCGAATCGCCATCGGCCTAGCCGTGACCCTGGCCGCCTTCGCGATCCATGACTTTACGTTGACGAGAGTCGCGACGTGGCAGCCTGGATATCCCCGCATCGTCGTGCTGGGGCTCTTCACTCCGCCCTCGTTGATGCGTCAGCTTCACATCTTCGCTCCTGTCGTGTTGGCCCTCGCCTTCATTGTTCTCGCGGTGGCGTCCTGGCGCGCGGGATCGTCGTTGGACAGGCCATCGTGGCGCTCAGGCATCGCACGCAGCGCGGGAGTCGCTCTTATCGCGTTGCTCGTCCTCTACTCGTGGGCGTTGTTCTGGGTGGTTCGCGTTTCTCGGTACATTCCCCGCTGAAGCATCTGAGTTAATATCGTCCCCATGCCAACCACCACCGACCTGACCGAGCTCGCACGCCACATGGAGTGGGCCGATGCGATCGTCTGGCGGGCCGTCCTCTCCTCCCAGGAGGCCCGCGACGACGAGCGCATCCGGATGTGGCTCTATCACGTCCACATGGTCCAGCACGCTTTTCTCCACGTCTGGCGCGACGAAGCGCTGAAGTTACGCGATCCGGCCGAGTTTCCCGACCTGGCGGCGCTCGCGGCGTGGGGGAGAGAGGGACACCGGGAGATCCAGGCGTTTCTGGCCTCGACGGAGCCGGCCTCCCTCGACCGGCGAGTGCATCTCCCCTGGGCACCCGAGGTCGAGAAGATGCTGGGCCGCGCGATCAGCGACGTGACTCTCGCGCAGACCGTGACGCAGGTGGTCCTGCACACCACGCACCATCGCGGCCAGGTCAACGCCCGGCTCCGCACGCTGGGTGGCGAGCCCCAGTACGTCGACTACATCGTCTGGGTGTGGCAGGGCCAGCCCGCGGCCGAGTGGCCCGAAATCGTGGGGTGATGGGAGGTCAGCGTTGAAAAGAGGCTTCGCGCAGAGGATCCGCTCGCTTCGGCGACTGGCTCGCGGGCGCTCCCGCCCCCGCAAGTCCCTCGCCGAGCTCAGCGCCGAGAAATCCAGGATCGAGGAGGCCTTCGGCCCCTGGACGGCACACAATTGCCAACTGGCGCCCGGGCTCTGGACGATCCGCCCGGAGAGCGTGAACTTCGACGAGAAGGTTCGACGTTGCCTGCGGATCGCCAACGATTTCTTCGGCAGCGACCTCTCGGGTCTTCGCGTCCTGGACCTCGGCGCGGGGGAAGGTGGTCTGTCGCTCGAATTCGCCGCCCAGGGAGCCCGCGTGGTGTGCGTCGATGGCCGGCGAATGAACATCGCCAAGGCGGAATTCGCCGCTTCGGCTCTCGGCCTCGACATCGAATTCCGCTGTCAGGACGTACGCGCGCTTTCCCCCCATGAGCGCTACGATCTCGTGCTGTGCTTCGGGCTGCTCTACCACCTGGACGCGGCCAGCGCGGTGCGCCTGGTCGAGGCCATCGGGGCCGTCACGCAGCGGCTGCTGATTCTCGACACGCATTTCAGCCCTGCGCCCAACGAGACCGTCGACGTCGACGGGAGGCCCTATCGCGGCCACCTCGTGCCCGAGCATTCGCCGGAGACCACCGCCGAGCAGAAGGCCACGCTCGCCTGGGCCTCGCTGGACAACAACTCGTCGTTCTGGCTCAGCAAGCCGTCCCTCCTGAATCTGATGGGCCGGGCCGGTTTCAATACCGTTTACGAGGTCTCCTACCCGCTCGTTTTCGACTACTGGAACCGGCAGACGGAAGCCCGGTACAAGTACCGTGACCGTCTCACACTCGTGGGGGCACGGAGCGTGGAGAGCCCGATCCTCACGGCCGCTGCCGTCAACGCGCTCGCGGTTCGCGAGGTTCCCGAGGATCTGGAAGACCGCCTGGTCGACTGGCCGCCGCCCGGGTAGTCAGCCCATAAGGGTCCCCCTCTCCCGGACGGTGGGAGGGCGATGGGAGAGGGGCCAGGGGTGATGGGCGCTCACCGGGCCGCCGGGGAGCCGGCCTCCGCGTAGCGGCGGAAGAAGGAGTCCGGCTTCCAGGCGGGCCGGGCGGGCGTGTCGGCGACGTCGAGGAGGAGCCGGCGCGTGATCTCCTCATAGAGGGCGGCGGCGCCGAGATCGACGGGCTGATTCAGATCATCCGAAGGCGCGTGGTAACGCTTGGTGAGCCACGCCTTGAAGATCGCCTGCTCGGGCGTGCCGGGCTCGGCGCTGACGCTCATGATCAGGGAGGGGACGCCGTGGCGGATGAAATTGTATTGATCGCTGCGGATGAAAGTGTTGCGCAGCGGCTCCGGATCGGGGATCGGCTTGACCCCCAGAGAGCGCGCGATGGCGGCGGCGCGGTCGCCGAGGTCGGACTCCGCGATCCCCTCGATCTTGAGGACCTTCAGCGGAACGATCGGCAGGAACATGTCCACGTTGATGTCCGCGACGATCGACTTCGGATCGACGGTCGGATGCGCGGCAAAATATTTCGATCCCAGAAGCCCTTTCTCTTCCGCGGTGACGAAGGCGAAGAGGATCGAGCGCCGCGGCTTTTCGGGCGATTTTTGGGACGATTTTTGGGAATGATTGTCGCGACCGCTCGCCGCCAGGTTGGCGGCCATGTCCAGCAGCAGCGCGCTGCCGGAGCCGTCGTCCATGGCCCCGTTGTAGATGCGGTCGCCGTCGATGGGCTCGCCGATGCCCACGTGATCGACGTGCGCGGAGAGGACGACCACCTCATCCTTGAGGGCCGGATCGGAGCCCGGGAGCCGGGCGATGACGTTGGCCGACTCGACCTGGCTGTGCTTGACGCTGGCGTGGGCCTGGAGCGACACGGTGAGGGGGAATCTCGGCAGGACCTTGCGCTCCTTGCCGAGCGCGGCGATCTCCGCGAAGGTGTGGCCGGAGCCGGCGAAGAGCTTCTCGGCCTGCGCGGGGTTGAACAGCAGGTAGGTCTTGAGCCCCGCGGTATCGTTGAATTCGGGATCGGCGAGGTCCATGGCGGCATGGGCGCGGTTGAGCGACATCCGCGACCAGGGGATGTCCATGGCGGCGGGATTCGGGATGGCGATGATGCCGATCACGCCAGCCGCGCGGAGCGCCTTCCAGAGCTCGACGGCCGTCTGGTGGTGGGAGGCGAGGGGGCCGGGAATCTCCGCGGGGGAGCCGATGAGGAGCACGGCGATCTTGCCCCTGAGGTCGAGGCCGGCGAGGTCGTCATAGCCCTTCTCCGGCACCTGCAGGCCGTATCCCGTGAAGACGAGAGGCGCCGTGATCTCTTCGGGGGCGAGGTCGACGCGGGCGCTGAAGAAGGCGTCCTCGCCGAGGGAGAGGGGCTCGGGCCGGCCGTCGCGCACGAGCGCGGCCGAGGAGTGGCTCTCGTCGATCTCGCGCTGGACGAATCGCACCGGCTGGTAGAAGCCTTGGCTGCCGGCCGGTTGCAGGCCGGCCTTGGTGAGCTGGTCGACGATATAGGCCTCGGCCTTGCGCAGGCCGGGGCTTCCCGTGTCGCGCCCCTCCATCTTGTCGTCCGCCAGGACCTGGACGTGCTTCCACCAGGTCTTGCCGTCGAAATGCGTCGTGACGGGCGGAGCGGCGGCGAACAGGCTCGTGGCCAGGGTGGAGATCGCGGCGAGCAGTAGCAGGGTCGAGCGCATGAGGGAGCCTCCCTTGTCGAATGCGGAGGTAAGCATATCGCTTTCCGAGCTCCTGGAGGGGCCCTCGCGTCTCGGGCTCTTCGACGGCAGGGATCTCCGTGACCTTGACCATTGTGAGGGGCGGCGGCGACAACCCCCCGGCTTGATCCGGGGTGTGGTGACAAAAGGCACACAACAGCGTAGTATCCTGGCATGAAGCCGTTCCGGTGGAGCCCGGA
>QHVW01001011.1 GCA_003223675.1 Acidobacteriota bacterium | reverse complement strand
CCCACAGCCCCTCGGGCACGGTGCTGCGCGGCCGGTCCTGGCGGACCGGCTTGGGTTTCTTGGTCTTGCGGAACCAGGCCATGGTTTCTAGAGAGAGCGACCTGAGAGAGACCGGAAAAGGGGGCACGGCGGCGGAGCCCCGTGCCGGAAATGGAAACCGGTCCCCGCAGGGACCGGCGTCCTCGCCCTTCGCCGCCCTTCCGGAGATCAGATCAGGCTTCGGAGCCCTGCCCCTCTTCGGCTTCGAGGTCGTTGGGGACGCCGAGGCGCATGCAGGCCGCGTCATACATCTGGCGCGAGGCCTTCTTGGCGTTCTGGAGCTCGGCGAGGCGGTCCTTCACCTTGGCAAGCTCCTCTTCGATCAGGCGGTCGAGCTCTTCCATCTCCTGCCGGGTCACGGCGAGGGTGTTCTCGTAGAACTTTCTCTGTTGATCGGTGAGGCTCATCGTCTCCTCTTCCTCGGGCTCAGAGCTTGAAA
>QHVW01001010.1 GCA_003223675.1 Acidobacteriota bacterium | reverse complement strand
CAAGTTGGGGCGGGGAGACTCCGGTACCGGTTTCGACCAGCTCGCCGACTTTGGTGCGGGGCGCTTCGGGCTCTGACTTGGCCGGCTCCGGGGGCTTCTCCGGGGCCTTGGCCGCGGGCTCGGGCTCTTTCTGTGCCGCTGGCGCGGGAGGCGGCTGCTGCGGTGCCTCGGCGGGAGCGGGCCGGGGGGGCGCCTCGGAGGTCGCGGCGGCGGGCGCCGGGACCGGAGCGGACGCCTTGGAGGCGGCCAACTGCTTCTCGAGCTGCTTGACCTTCTCGTCCTGCTGCTTCTTGAGCTGCGCCTCCTGGGCGGCGACCTGCTGGTCCACGATCGCCTTGATGTCGACCGGCTTGCCCTGGGGGGCCGGCGCGGCGGAGGGCCAGGAGGAGACCGCCGCCGGGGCGGCGAACGGCTCGGCGGCCGCGGGCTCGGGCTCCAGGGCCCGCTGGATGAACAGGGCGAGGTCGGTCTGGCCGGTGGCGGGGGAGAGCGCCGCCCGCGCCACGATCTCGTCGACCTCGCGGGGGATGGCGGGGTCCACCTGGCGCGGCGCGCGGGTGCGCCCCTGCCGCACCGATTCCAGCACCGAGATCTCGCTCTCGCCGGTGAACAGCCGCTCGCCGGTGACCATCTCGAACAGCACGGCGCCGAGGGAGAAGAGGTCGGAGCGGGCGTCCACGGGCCGCCCCCAGGCCTGCTCGGGGGACATGTACTGGAGCTTCCCCTTGAGCGCGCCCATCTGGGTCTGCCCCACCTTGGAGACCGCCTTGGCGATGCCGAAGTCGCACAGCTTGACGTCCCCCTCGCCGGTGAGGAGGACGTTCTGCGGCGAGACGTCGCGGTGGACCAGCCCCAGCTCGCGGTCCTCGAAGTCCCGCTTGCGGTGGGCGTAGTCGAGCGCGCTCGCCACCCGCGCCGCGATCAGCAGGCCGAGGCCCAGCGGCATCCCCATCCCCTTGCGGCGGGCGGCGTTGAGCAGCGACCGCAGGTCCTTGCCGTCGACGTACTCCATGGCGATGTAGTAGTCGCGGCCGATCTTCCCCAGATCGTAGATGTGCACGATGTTGGGGTGGGTGAGCTGCGCCGCCAGCTTCGCCTCGTCGATGAACATCCCCACGAATTCGGCGTTGTCGTTCATGTGGGGGAGGATGCGCTTGATGGCGACCGTCTTCTGGAACCCCTCGACGCCGCGCATGCGGGCCTTCCAGACCTCGGCCATGCCGCCGGCGGCGATCCGCTCGAGCAGCGTGTACTGGCCGAAGCGCTCGCCGGGCTGGTCGCCGGCCTCCTCGAAGACGGGGATGCGCTGCGTGGCCATCGGGCTCTCCGCCACCGAGAGGCCGGAGGGGATGGGCGGCGGCGAGGGGAGCTCCGGAGGCGCCGCGAACGGCAGCGGCTCGGGCTCCGGCGGAGCCATCCGCGGCGGCGGAGCCACCTGAGGCGGTGGCGGGGCGGCGGCCCTGGGTGGCGGCGGAGCCGGCGGTGGCGGCACGGGCGCGGGTGTGGGGGCGACCGGCCGGACCCCCGTCCCCTGCGACGCCGGCCGGGTCGGACGGGCCAGCTCCTCGAGCTCGGCGAAGTCGAAGTTCCCCAGCGCGCGCCCCTTGCGCACGCCCGTCCCCTCGGAGACCGGAGGCGGCGGCTGCGGCGGAGCGGGGGTGGGAGGGGCCGGGGCCACGGGCGCGGCGGCCACGGGCGCCGGCGGCGCCGGGGCCGGGGGCGCGGGCGGCCGGGGGACGATGGGCTGCGGGCCGGTGGCGCGCACGCCGGTCTTGGTCTTCCCCAGGTCCAGGTTCGAGAGGGTCCTGCTGAGCAGCGCGTCGACGTCGCCGCCGGCCGGCTCGGCGCGGCGCGGGGGCGCGGCGGGCTTCGGCCTGGGCTCGGTGCCCAGCACGCCGGACAAGGTATCTTCGAGGCGGCGCTGGACGTCGGTGGCGGGCGGCGCCGGCGGCGGCGGGGTAGCCCGCGGCGGCGCGATCACCGGCCGCGGCGGCAGGTCCCCCTCGACCTCGGCCAGCACGTCGCCGAAGATGTCCTTGGAGGTGAGCTTCTGCTCGGGGGCCGTGGGCGCCGGGGCGGGCTGGCGCCGGGCGAGCAGCGCCTGGCGGGCGGTGAGCACCACCTGCTGATCGGTGAACGGCTTGGCGAGCCGGGCGTCCGCCGCGCTGGCCGGGCCCGCGCCGTTGCCGGGATCGAGGGCCACCACCCCCGGGCCGCCACTCCGGCGCGAGAAGGAGAAGGTCAGCACCTCGAAGCCGGGGATGTCGGTGCCGGCCATCACCAGGTCGGGCGGCTCGGCGGACGCCGCGTGCAGCGCCTGGTCGACGCTCGGCACCACCCGCACCCTCCACCCCTCCGCGCCCAGGGCCGCGTTGATCCGTTCCACGGAGTGGGGCTCTTGCTCGACAACGAGGATGGAGGGCATACCAATTCTCCAGAAGAGTACAGC
>QHVW01001009.1 GCA_003223675.1 Acidobacteriota bacterium | reverse complement strand
ATCCGGGGAAGGAGCATCTCGTGGGGGTATCGTTCGATTGAAAGATCTGCGAGATCCTCAAGAGCCTGACGTGCGCGTTCCGGCGGGACCTCCCTGTGCAGGGTAAGGCGACGAAGCACCTGCGCCACCTCGATATCCAGGAGATACGGAGCATGGAGATCCGGCTCTGGAGCGAGGAGCCGCCCTGTGAGCGCAACCCCTACCTCCGTCTGGAGGATAACCTCGACCGCCACGGAGGCGTCAAGGACGATCACCGGCCTTCGCGCTCGGCGGCCACGGCATCGGCGACCGACTCCCGCAACTCGACCCGGTCACGGCTCTGGAGCCGCTGAAGGAGCTCCTCCCGGGTGGGACGCCGTCGCTTGTCAAAGAGCGCGAGCTGTTCCCCCGCGAATCCCTGGTCCGGAGGGCTCGACACCGGATCGAACGGCGGAGCGCCGCCATCCCAAGAGGGGGCTAGACAGCTCGTCAAGATGTACATAGGATAGGACCTCCAGAGCGGCTTGTCAAGCGCCGGCAACGGGAGGCGGAAAGGGTTCTTCTCGCGGCGTCGGAAGGCCTGCCGGATCTCCTCGATCTTGGGATCGCTCCTGGCGCAGCTCTGCGCTCCCACGGCCAGCACGATGCACGCCAGGACCGGGACATGGAGGGTTCTCATCGCCTCTCCTTTCACACCGCCGACTCTCGACAGCATACGGTAAAGGAGGGCCCAGGGGAGCGGCCCCGCATCCGCTCCCCCAGGTACGTCGCTTGTCAAAGAGCGCGAGCTGTTCCCCCGCGAATCCCTGGTCCGGAGGGCTCGACACCGGATCGAACGGCGGAGCGCCGCCATCCCAAGAGGGGACTAGACAGCTCGTCAAGATGTACATAGGATAGGACCTCCAGAGCGGCTTGTCAAGCGCCGGCAACGGGAGGCGGAAAGGGCTTTCCTCGCGGCTCGAGGTGCTCCTCGAGCTCTGTTCCCCGGAGCTCGCGCTGCATTCCCCCGGGAAAATGAGCCGCGAAGAGTAGGGAATGCGGCATTCCCCGGGCACCTTGCGGCATTCCCCAGACTTCTCGCGGCATTCCCCGGAGAAAATGCTGCAACTCAAGTCATGTGCATGGCGCGGAGACTTGTGGACGCGGCATTCCCTCTCCCTCGAGCGGCGCTTCGTGCGGGGAATGCCGCGAGGAGTGGCCTTCGCGGCAGGCGATGAACGGGGAATGAGGCTGGAGCGATCCTTCGCGCCTCATTCCCTGTCGGTGACAAGCCGCGAAGGCGAGGGAATGGACCACGAAGGGGAGGGAATGGGCCGCGAAGGCCCCGCCGCGCTTCGCGAAGGACAGGGAATGCCACGCGAAGGACAGGGAATGAGGTTCGCGGAGCGGTTTTTGCCGCTTCGCAGGGCTCTTTGACAACTGAATCGAAGGACAACGGAGCGGGCTTGACGGGGCTCGCCGCTCTCCTGGCGGGAGCCCCGTCTTTTTTGGGAAAAACACGGACGAACACGGACAGGCAAGGACGGGCAGGGACGGAAAAAACGACAAGGACGGGAAGTCCGTGCTCGTCCTTTGGGTCCTTTGGGTACTTTGGGTCCTTGGCTTCTCAGCTCGCCGCCATCTCCTGGAGCGAGCGCACGCTCAGGCCCTCGCGGCGGAGCGCGGCGATGCCCTCGGCGCAGGCCATGGCTCCGGAGAGGGTGGTGATGCAGGGGATGTCGTACTTGAGGGCGGTGCGGCGGATGAGGCCGTCGTCCTCGTGCGACTCGCGGCCGAGGGGGGTGTTGATCACCAGGACGATCTCGCCGTTGATCAGCAGATCCACCACGTGCGGGCGGGCCTCGTGGACCTTGAGCACCGTGCGCACGTCGAGGCCATGATGGCGGAGGTAGTCGGCGGTGCCGGCGGTGGCGGTGAGCTCGAAGCCGAGCTCGGCCAGGCGGTGGGCCACGGGGAGCAGGCCCGGCTTGTCGCGGTCGTGCACGGAGAGGAAAGCGGCGCCCTCCAG
>QHVW01000842.1 GCA_003223675.1 Acidobacteriota bacterium | reverse complement strand
GAACGGCGCCTGGATCGACGAGATCGGCGACGTGCCCATCGACATCGCCTATGGCGGGAGCTGCACGGCGGGGAAGATCGACGACCTGATCTTCTATCACCAGGTGGTCAAGGAGGCGGTGGACGCCGGCGTCAAGATCGCTCCGGGCGTGCGGTTCATGATCCAGTGCGGCTCGCAGGCGGTGGAGAAGTTCGTGCGCGAGAACGGCCTCGCCGACACGTTCGTGCGGGCGGGAGTGCAGCTCATCCACCCCGGCTGCGGCGCCTGCATCGGCTGCGGCCCGGGGGTCTCGGAGACGGCGGACGAGGTCACCGTCTCGGCGATCAACCGCAACTACAAGGGGCGTTCCGGCCCGGGCAAGCTCTGGCTTGCCTCGCCGCTGACCGTGGCCGCCTCCGCCTTCACCGGCCGCATCACCGCCTACAAGCCGGGGATGTTCGCCCGCCTGGCGAGCGAGCGGCCGGTGCTGGTTTAGAACCGCCACCGCGCCGCGATGCCGAACACCGAATCGCGGCCGCCGTAGGTGCCGGTACGGCCGGGGTTCTGCGGCTCCTGGTTGCTGGCCCGGCGGCTGTCGAAATCGTGGTAGGAGTAGGCCAGGTCGAAGGAGACCCAGGGGAAGTCGTAGGTGAAGCCCGCGGCGTAGACCATGAAGTCGCCGTAGGGGAAGCCGGGCTCGATCGTGCGGTCCGGCACCGGCGACTGCTCCAGGGCGACGCCGCCGTAGAGGAGGAAGTGGTCGGTGATGTTCCCCTCCAGGCCGAGCCGCAGGCCGGTGGTGTCCTTCCAGTTGCGCGGGATGGTCTCCGTCCGGCTGAAGGGATTGAACGGGTTGGGCGTATAGGTGATGTCGGTCGCCTCCAGGCTCGACCAGCTCTGGAAGCTGGCGTCGAGCTCGATCCGCAGCTCGGGATAGGGGGCGTACCAGATGCCGGCCCGCACCTCGCGGGGGATCTCGAACGACTGGCGGACGCGCCCCGGGGCGAACCTGCTCTGGAGGGCAGCGTCAAGCCCCGGGACGCCGGGGACGTCGCGCGGCTTGTAGGTCACGTCGCCGTCCCCCTTCA
The DNA here is from genome assembly GCA_003223675.1 of Acidobacteriota bacterium. Lineage (GTDB taxonomy): Bacteria > Acidobacteriota > Thermoanaerobaculia > Multivoradales > UBA5704 > DATARR01. The sequence continues at coordinate 4,977 of QHVW01000842.1, read as the reverse complement.
GGCTCTCGGCGCTGCGGAAGACCCCTCCCCACCCCCAGGACGGCGCGGCGTAGTGGACCGAGACGTCCCAGGCCGTGGCATTGACGTCGGAGGTGGCGTTCCGCTCGATCTCGACCGGCACCGGCGCCGGGTTGGGGGTGCCGTCGGGCAGGACGTTCGCGATGGTGTTGAGATCGCGGTCGATGTTCCCGAAGGCATAGCGGAAACCGGCGGCCACGCTCCATCCCTCGCCCAGGTCGTACGCCAGCACCGGATGGATCTCGTAGATCCGCACCTCGGTGCGCCGGGTGATGAAGCGGCCAGGGAAGAGGGCAGGGTCCCACCAGAGGCTGTCGTTGAACGGGGAGTCGTAGCCGAGGCCGAACGCGAAGGGCCCTCTCTGCGGCCTCCAGGTGACGTAGATGGCGGGGGGGAACTGGATGATGTGGCGGGCCTGGAAGCTGCCGGTCTGGCTCGTGTAGTCGATCGTGGGGTTGTTCATGTCCAGGCCGGCCTCGAGCTGCACGCCGCTCAGCTTGGTGATAGCGGCGGGGTCGTAGAACATCGCCGAGGGGTCGGACGCCCGGGCGGTGAAGGCGCCGGCCTGGCCGATGGCGCGGGCTCCATGCTGGAACAGCCCGAACCCCGAAGCGGAAGCGAGGCTCACCCCCAAAGCCATGGCGAGCAGGCACAGCACGACGACGCGGCATGTCTGACGCATGATCTCTCCTTGGAAAAAGGGAACGCGGTCGGCCCCCAGCCCTTCACTCCACCGCCAGGATCTCCGGCACGATCCGGTGGTCGGTCACCCGCAGGATAGCGAGGGTGAGGGGCAGATGGAAGCGCCGGGGACCGCAAGCTCCTGGGTTGAGCAGTAGGCACGAGCCGTGCCAGGAGAGCTCGGGACGGTGCGAGTGCCCGAAGATCACCAGCCGCGATTCCGCCGGCCAGCGCGGATCGACGTCCTCCCGCCGGTGCACCATGCGGAAGGGGAGCCCGTCGAGGTCGCCCGCCAGGGTCTCCGGCAGCGCGGCCGAGGCTCCATAATCGGTGTTCCCCCGCACCGCCTCGACGGGCGCGAGCCGCCGCAACCGGTCGAGGATCTCCGGCTCTCCCACGTCCCCCGCATGCAGAATCCGCTCACACCCCGCGAGCAGCTCCAGCACCCGCGGCCGAAGAAGGTTGTGTGTATCTGAAAGGACGCCGACCTGCATGGCTCCACCCCCCGTGCCGGGCACCCCGTGAGCTTTCCCTGCACGGAGCTTGCAAGACCCTATTTTATAGCAGGGGGTCGATCAGTAGGTGGTCGATCCGGGGGGCGAAACACCAGGTGAGCAGCGCTTCGACATCCGCTCTTCGAGATTTTCGGCAGGCCGGTCCCTGGAGCACGGGCCGCAGCCTCCGCGAGGTGCTGGCCCAGGGGGAACGGCCGGACCGGGCGACGCTGATCGACTGGGGGACCCAGCTTCTGGAGATCCTGGCCGAAGCGCATGCCGAAAGGGTCCTCTATCGGCATCTGACGGAGAATGAGGTCTTCCTCACTTCGGAGGGGCGCCTGTTCCTCGCCGGCTGGGGCTCTCCCGGGCCGCTTCCAGGGGAGCCGTATACGGTACAGAGCGACCTCTACGCCGTCGGCTGTCTCCTCCGGCGTCTGGCCTTCGCCTCGTTGCGGGGAGGGCGCGGACCCGGCGCCCGGGACCCGCTGGTCAAGGTGCTGGCCCGCGCCACCTTCCCGGGCCCGGGGGCCCGGTACGAGAGCGCCGCCGAAATGGCCGCCGCCCTGCGCGAGGCGGGACAGGCCGAGGTGAGGACCGGCCCGCGGCGCCTGGACCGGGAGCCCGGAGGCGGCGGCCGGGTGGCGAAATTCCCGGGCCCCTCCTCGCGGCGGCCATCCCCTCCCGAGGCGCCGTCTCCGGAGGGACCGGACGGCGCGCTCTGGCACGCTCTCGTCCTGCTGGTGATCTCGCTGATGCTGATGACGTTCCTGCTGGTGACCGGAGCGGTCATGATCCACCAGGACTCCCACCACCCCTGGCGGGACGGTGGCTTCGGGTACTCGCTCCCGTCGGCCCTCGCCGCGCACTGAAGCCGCCCCAAAAGAAAAAACCCGGGCAGATCGCTCTCCCGGGCCTTCACCCTACACTCGCTACCAAAGCAATTCAGAAGACCATCAGATCAAACTCTCTTCCCCTTCAAAGGACTCCAGAAAACTGCAAAAGAGCTTCAAGGCGGGGGGGCGGGGGTCCCTCCCTCCGGTGCCCGCCCCCCCTTCTCCCCTCGGGTGCAACGTGGGGGGAGTCTAGGGGGTGGGTCGATCAAGAGTCCTCAGAGGAGCGCTCAAGCTTCCTCAAAAAACATCAAAGGACCCCCTTTACGAGAGGTCGGCCGGGTGAGGTACAATCGTTTTCACTGTTCAGGAGCTTCCGGAGAGCGGCAATGCTCGCGAGACTCTCGCGGGGGGACCCCGGCTGTCCACCTGACGCGATGACTTCTTCTATGGCAACGAGCCCCCAGCCCCCACGGGCGGAGAAACAGGTTTACGAGTTCGACGGGTTCCGGGTCGACCCCGTCCGGCGGCGCCTTCTGAAGGGCGGGGAGCTGGTGTCCCTGACCCCCAAGGCCTTCTCGATCCTGGTCGCCCTCCTCGAAAACCGGGGCCAGGTGGTGGAGAAGGAGGATCTGATCCGGCGGATCTGGCCGGATACCTACGTCACCGAAGCCAACCTGACCCAGAACATCTCCTCTCTCCGCAAGGCCCTGGGCGAGCGGGCGAACGATCACCGGTACGTCGTGACCGTCCCGGGCCGGGGGTACAGCTTCGTCGCCGACGTCCTCGAGATCCCGCGGGAGGCGACCGGCGAGATCACGATCCCGGTGGCCGCGGTGCCGGCCGATCCTCAGCCCTCTTCGGTGCCAGCCGCCTCCGCCCTTCCGGCGGCCCCGCCTTCCCCGCCGGCCGTGCCCGCTCCGGCTCCGCCGCGGGGCCGGCGCCGGTTCCTGGCCGCCGGGGTGGTCCTGGGTTTCCTGCTGGCCCTGGGAGCCGCCGGTCTGTTTCTTTTCTACAACGGGCGGAAGAATCTGCCGGACAAGACCGCAGCCCTACCGGCGTTCCCCTCCCGGCCGACAATGGCCGTGCTGGGGTTCCGGAACCTCGGCGGCAACCGCAACGAGAGCTGGCTTTCGACCGCGCTCTCCGAGATGCTGATCACCGAGCTCTCGGCCGGCTCCAAGGTCCGGATGGTCCGGGGCGAGGAGGTCGCCCGCATGCGACAGACCCTCTCGGTGCCTTACACCGAGAACCTGAGCGGGGAGACCTTGCAGCAGATTCACGACCATCTGGGCGCCGACCTGGTGGTGGTCGGCTCGTATCTCTCGCTGGGAGAGGGGGAGAAGAACCATCTGCGGATCGATCTCCAGGTCGTGAAGGCCGCCACCGGCGAAACGGTGTCCTCCCTGGCCGAGGTGGGGTCCGAGGAGCGGCTGTTCGATCTCGTGCCCAAGATCGGGAAGGGGTTGCGGCACAACCTCGGGTGGTCCGAGCCGACGCCGGAGGAGGCCCGGGCGGCCCAGGCGGTGCTGCCGGCGAGCACGGAGGCGACGCGGCTCTATGCCGAAGGGCTGGTGAGGCTCCGCGCTTTCGACATGCGAGGCGCCCGCGACCTGTTGCAGCAGGCGGTGGAAGCCAGCCCCGATTCGGCGGTGGCCCACTCCGCTCTCTCGCTCGCCTGGATCGGCCTCGGCGACGACGACAGGGCGCAGGCGGAGGCCGAGAAGGCGGTCCAGCTCTCGGCCGCCCTGCCGAAACAGGAGCGGCTGGCCATCGAGGCGCGCGCCGCCGAGGCGAAGAGGGACTGGAGCCGGGCGAGCGAGCTCTACCGCTCGCTGTGGACCTTCTATCCCGAGAATCTGGAGTATGGCCTGCGCCTGGCGAGCGCCCTGTCGTCCGCCGGGCGGGGGGCCGAGGCCCTCACCGCCGTGGCGGAGATGAGGAAGCTCGGAGCTCCGGCCGGGGACGATCCGCGCATCGACCTCGCCGAAGCGCAGATCGCCAAGCGTCTGTCGAGCTTCGACGTCCTGATGCGGGCCGCCAGGACCGCCGAGACGAAAGGCCGCAAGTCGGGGGAGACCCCGGTCGTGGCCCAGGCGCTGATGCTCCGGGGGGACCGCCTCCTGCTGATCGGCCGCTCCCGCGAGGCCGTCCCCCTGTTCACCGAATCGCGCGATCTCTTCACCAAGGCGGGCAACCAGGCCGCCGTCGCCCTCGTCCTCACCCACCTCGGCGTGGCGCTCAACGAGCTGGGGCGGCTCGCCGAGGCGCAGTCGATGTACCAGGCCGCTCTCGACACCCTGCGGCGAAGCGGCAGCGCCCAGAGCGGGGCGCTCCAGTTGGACAACCTGGGTTTCGTGGCCCAGGATTTCGGCGATCTGCCGAAGGCCCAGTCGCTGCTGGAGCAGGCCCATGCCGCGTTCCTGGCGGACGGCGAGCGGGTGCTGGCGGAGGAGGCGCTCAACGCGATCGGCACCGTCCTCCTGGAGCGGGGTGATCTCGCCGGCGCCCGCCAGCGGTTCGAGGAGGTGCTCGCCATCAGCCGGCAGACGGGCAACCGCGTCGACGAGGAGCGGTCGCTCAGCTACCAGGGCCTGGTGCTCGCGCGCCTGGGCTCGCTCGGCGAGGCCCGGCGGCTTCAGGAGCAGGCCTATGAGATCAGCCAGCGGATCGGAGATCCGGTGCGCGCCGCCTCGACGCTCACGGCGTCGGCCGAGGTGTTGACGCGGCTGGGGGACCTCGCCGAGGCCCAGCGCCGCCTCGCGCGGGCCCTGGAGATGAAGCGGCAGGCGGACAGCCGGCTCGGCGTCGCCGAGGCGCTGGGCCTCCACGCCCGCCTCCAGGAGCGGCTCGGCAATCTGGCCGAGGCGAAACGGGCCGGCGCCGAGCAGACGGCTCTCGCCCGCGTCACCGGCTCCCGCAGCCTCGCCGCCGCGGCGATGCACGGGCAG
>QHVW01001000.1 GCA_003223675.1 Acidobacteriota bacterium | reverse complement strand
CCTCCTTGAGCAGCTTGCAGGCGAGGTGGAGGCCGGCGCTGGCCGAGCTCAGGAAGTGGGCGTGGGGGAGGCCGGTGTGCTCGCGCCAGGCCGTCTCGAAGGCGACGGTCTTGAACCCCAGGCCGGTCCACCCTTTCTCCAGGCACTCCCGGATCTCGGCCAGCGATTCGTCGATGCGGAAGGTGGGGACGAACAGGTGAATGGGCTCTTCCATTGTCCTCTTTCGTAGGCCTCTTTCGTAGGCCTCTTTCGTGAGCGTCAGGGAGAGCCGCCGGAAGGTCCGGCCGCCGTCCTGGTAAGCGCCGGTCTCGGTGAAGCCGAGCCGGCGGTAGAGATCCTCGGCCACGGCGTTGCCGGCCAGCACCTCGCAGCGCAGGCGCCGCACGCCGATCGCGCGGGCATGATCGATCAACAGCTCCAGGCTCCGCCGCCCCCACCCCTTGCCGCGGTGCTCGGGGGCGATCACGAACCGCCCCCACTCCGCCTCGGCGCCGTCCGCGGACAGATCGTATAAGGCGATGGCGCCCACCGGCTCATCCGAAGCCTCGACGATCAGCCAGCGGTCGGTGTTGGCGGGCGCGAAGTAGCGTCGCACGAAGGCCAGGTGGGCCTCGTACGGCACCTCCCGGGTATCCCGGAATTGCATCCGGGTCTCCGGGTCCATGCGCCAGCGGTAGAGAGCGGGCGCGTCCGCGGGGGTGACCTCGCGCAGCCGGATCACCGGAAGGCCTCTCCCAGGCGCTCGCGCAGCCGGGGCCAGACACCCCTGCGCTCGCCCAGCCGCTTCAATTGATCCAGGATGCGCGGCCAGACCGCCGGCCAGGTGTGCTCGGCGAGCACCCGGGCGCGGCCGGCCCGGCGGATCTCCTCGGCCTCCTCAGGATGATCGAGATAATACCGGACCTGCCGCAGCAGATCCGCCGTGGAGTCGAAGCCCACGATCTCGCGGCCGTAGGTGAGGTAGGGCTCGACCTCGGCGAAGCGGTTGGTGATCACCAGCGCGCCCGCGGCGGCGAAGTCGAAGAGCCCCACCTTGACCAGGGCGTGCCCGCCGCCGGTGCGGAAGAAGAGCACCGTGGCCTTGGCCGAGGCGAGCGCGGCCAGCACGTCGTCGCCGTAGATCAGCCCGCGGCCGGCGATCCCGTGCTCCTCCCAGCCTTCTCCATAGACGTGGGTGTCGAAATTCCGCGCCAGCTCGCGCACCGGCTCGAGCCGGTCCGGATGGGCGCGGCCCAGCACCAGCACCTCACAGGCGAGCTCACGGCTAGGCGGCACCGGATGGAAGAACGCCTCGTTGGTGGCGATGGGGAGCACCCCGGCCCGCGCGCCCAGGGCCTCGTAGGGGACCACGCAGGCGGGCGCATTGGTGAGGAAGAGGTCGAAATTGGCCGCGAAATGGCGGGTGGCGGGCTCGAACACATCGGGGTCGGAGAGGGCGATCCCCAGCAGGCAGACACGGCGGCGGAGCGCCCGCGCCACGTCGGGGCGGAAGGAGAGGCCCCCCGCGTTGCAGATGATCAGATGAGGAGCGAAGCGCTCGACCGGCTCCCGCAGGTGCTCCCAGCGCAGCCAGACCGGCCCGGTGGTCCCCCGGTCGTAGGGCCGCCCCTCGGTGTCGAGCGCCTCCGGGTGGTCGTCGGTGCGGTATTCGAGCACCTCGGCCCCGGCGGCGCGCAGGCCGAGCATCATCTGCCGCACCATGTCGTTGGGGCCGCGCCAGTAGCCGCCGACGTGGACGGCGCGCAGGCGATGGGGATCGGTGACTTGGAGACGCATCCGTGGGCTCGAATCGAAAGCCCAGGGATTCTAAACCACCTCGGGCGGTGGTGGGGATGACGCGCGGCGGCGACGGTGGCGCGCCCCGCCCCTTCAATCGGCCCAGCACTGACCGAGCACCGCCATCGCCGGTTCGAGGTCGCACGTGTCGGCCATGAGCTTGAGGAAGGCGAGCTGTTCGTCGCTGACCGCGTCTTCGGGAATGTAGACCGCGCCGAAATCGGGGTTGAGATAGGCGAAGCGGTCGTCGAGCAGCATCCCGGCCAGATCAGGCATTAGATTGGTCGAGGTGCCGTTGAGGCACAGGTTGAGGATCGGCATCTGCGCCGGGGTGGCCGGCATGTTGACCAGCAGTTGCGGCAGGGTGCCGTCGGAGCCGCCGGTGCCGTTGACCCACTGGTTCGCGCCCCATCCCTCGACGTCGGCGGTGATGAAGTTGCGCATGAAGCCGGTGCCGAAGTCGATCGCCGAGATGTCCGATACGGAGGTGCCGTTCGCCGCGGCGAGCGCGATCGCGGGCACGGTCGGGTCGTGATGGACGAAGGCGCCATCGACGAGGTGCATCTGGCGGCCGTTCAGCGTGTAGGGATAGGGCGCGGCCATCGCCGGCATCGATCCGCTCGCAATCATCGCGTCAAGCAGGCCGACCTGCGCGCTCGGCGAGCCGGGGAAGTTATGGAACAACTGGGGCGACCAGGGCACGTCATGGGCGCCGAGATCGAAGGTCGTGAGCAGCAGCTTGTGCTCCTTGAAAAAGGAGAGCGGCGGATCGAGATGATATTTGTCGAGCAACGCGGTGAAGGTGGCCTGCGGGAGCGCGGGCGCGTTCTCGCTCTTGTCGGCATTCTCGAAGGCGCGCCGGGTGACCTTCAGATAGAAGTCGATGATCAGGTCTGGCGTGAGCCCGGTCGCCAGCAGCCCGGTGATCAAGGCGCCGGTGGAAGTGCCGGCGATCATATCGGCCTGATGCGCGAGGCTCTTGCCGTATTTCGTCTCGAACCGATCGTTGAGGCGGCTAAGGATCATCGCCGACATCAGGCCGCGCATGCCGCCGCCGCAAAAGGACAGGATTCTGAATGTCATGGTGCATTCCTCCTATATACCTTGTCGCCGAACGCCTGAAGGTGAGCGGCGGCACCGCACGCTAGGGCGTTGGCCGTCCGGTGGAGTGCCCAGGTTGGGCGTCCCCCCGATACACGTTGACAGATTTCTCTGTCTTGCCATCCGATTTTTCCTGATGAGACCGAGATTGCGCTGGAGACATCTTTCCGGGTGATGACAACCGACCGAGGGCAAAAATAAGCATAAGAAGAACAGCCGCGAAAAAGGCAAGGATCTGGAATGCCGATATCAGCTTGAGATCTCGACGCTTGACCACCGCCAAGCCGGAATTTCCGGCTAGCCCGCCGGCGCCAATCATGAGGGTTATCAACCCGAGCAGAACAGCGAAAGAGAAAGCAATCCAAGTAGCACCCAAGAGCGTCCTCTGACAGTGAGTCATCCCATCAATGTGCTCGAAGAAAATACCGGTGAGTGCCAGAATCGCTGTTGATATCGCTATTATTTGCTTTGTTATTTCTAGGGCAACGTCAACTGCTTTCTCGTCAGCAGACACAAATCCTCCTTAACATCCCTTGGTCCAGAAGGGCCACAGGCAGAGCTTTAGATTGAGAGCATTTCTCAGGTGCTGCTCGTGGATAAGTATTAGGCTTGAAGGAGAGACATTCGCATCATAGGCCTCCTCTAGCATGTAATAGACCAAGAGTGCTAAACGAATTTCGAATAGGCGGCGACGAGCTGGACCATAGGCGTTGAAGGCGAGTTGGTCCTTAGTCGGTGCTGGGGCCCCGATGCCATCGGCAATCTCTCGCGACAGCTCGTCCCAACATTTCTCGGTGAAAGTACCTCCTAAGAATCGCGCGATTGCCCATGCGGTAGCCTGTAACTGCTCGATATCGGTGCGACTTACGACCTCCGTAGCCATTTGGCACCTCCTCGCGAAGTAGTAGAGCCTAGAAAGCGTTACTCACGACTCCTTGCACTAGCCGCCCAACGCTTGGGGCCTAACCGGTGGGGCCGCGCGATAGCGCGGTATCCATCCGGTTGAGGCCAGTGTTAGGCGCTCCTGCCTTTGCGGTCGCCGGCTCAGCGGCCAAATTACGTTCCCAATTGAAAAGCTGTTGGATCTTTAGGTCTCTCTTTGAGGGTTCGTCGATGT
>QHVW01000841.1 GCA_003223675.1 Acidobacteriota bacterium | reverse complement strand
ACGCGCAGCGGGTGGGCCATCACGTCCCCCAGCCCATGGAGCAGCCGGCCGGCCTGCTCGCGCACCGCCTCCACCACCCGTGGGTGGCGGTGGCCGACCGCCGCCACGCCGAACCCCGACGTGAGATCTATATAGATATTGCCGTCGACGTCGCGGACGTTCGCCCCCCGCGCCTCCTCCCAGAGGATGGCGGGCTCGCCGCCGCCCCCGCCGGATATCGTATTGACGCCCGGGGCCTCCAGGTTTCCGAGGGCGGCCGACAGCTCGCGCGAGCGCGGCCCGGGAGGGGGGACGACGATCTCGGGGAGGAGATCGCCGAAAGTCACATCTCGCGCCGGCCGGCAAGCGAGCGGCCCAGCGTCACCTCGTCGGTGTATTCGATGTCGCCGCCGACCGGCATGCCGAAGGCGAGGCGGGTGACGCGCACCCCCCGGCTTTTGAGCAGCCGCGCGAGGTAGAGGGCGGTCGCCTCCCCCTCCACGTTGGGGTTGGTGGCGAGGATCACCTCCTCGATGCCGTCGAGGCGTTCGAGGAGGCCCGGGATGGCGAGGCGGTCGGGGCCGATCCCCCGGTGCGGGGAGAGGGCCCCGAGGAGAACATGGTAGAGGCCGTGGTACTCGCCCGTGCGCTCGATCGGCTCGAGGTTGAACGGCTCCTCGACCACGCAGATGCGGGTGCGGTCCCGCCGCTCGTCCGCGCAATAGCGGCAGGGGTCCACCGCCGTGATGGAGTTGCACACCGAGCAGTGGAAGAGCTTCTCCTTGACCTCGACGATAGCCGAGGCCAGGGCCTCGGCCTCGGGCGCGGGGACCTTGAGGAGATAGTGGGCGAGGCGGGTCGCGGTCTTGGGACCGATCCCCGGAAGCCGGGACAGCTCACCGATGAGCCGGGAGAGGGGCTCGGACATCTGTCTCCGCGCGGGGTCAGAAGAGGCCCGGCATGCTCGACGCCAGCGACCCCATCTTGCCCTGCATCGTCTCCTCGATCTTGCGGCCGGCCTCGTTGACCGCGGCGACGATCAGATCCTCCAGCATGGACGGATCGTCCTTGTCCATCGCCTCGGGATCGATCTTGCACCCCACGAGCTGCTTGTGGCCGCTCATCCTCACGGTGACCATGCCGCCGCCGACGCTGGACTCCACCACCAGCTCGTTCAGCTCGCGCTGCAGCCGCTCCTGCATCTCCTGGGCCTGCTTCATCAGTTGGCGCATGCTGCTCATATCGTTTCAATCCTCCGTATAGCTGCCGTGCTCTTCCACCGTCTCGATCCTCCCCTGGAAGATGTCGAGGACGGCCTGGACGGTCGGGATCTGCTCCACCTGCTGCACCGGCGCGGGCTTCGCCTCCGCGGCGGCGGGCTTGGGTGCGCTGCGGCCTTCCAGGATATCAACTCGGGTCCCCGGACCCCAGACGGCGGCCGCCGCCTCCTCCAGGATCGCCCGATTCGCCTCCAGCCTGCCCTTCAGATAGCTGTCCCCCTGCGGGCAGAGGATCGATGCCCGACCCTCTTCATAGCGGATGTCATCCGCCGCGTCGAGGAAGCCGCCGAGGTTCGGCTTGCGCCGCGCCGCCTCCTCCTTGAAGGCGGTGATCGGATCGCTCGGCCGGCTCGGGGCTGGGGCGGGCCGTGGCGGTGCCTCGGCCCGCGGGGGCGCCGGAGGAGGAGACGGTGCAGGCGCAGGCCGGGGAGCCGGCTCGGGCGCGCGGCGCTGCGGCGCGGGCGCCGGAGCGGGCCTCGGTGCCGCGGCGGGCCGGGCGCTCCCGGATTCGACGGCGGGCAACGAGCCGGCGAGGATCTCCTCGATCCGCGTCAGCTTCGGCAGCTCGGCCGCGCGCAGCCAGGCGATCTCGACCGCCAGGGCGCCCGTATCGCTCCGCCGCACGATGTTCTCGCTGGTGAGGAGCTGGTTGAGCAGCCGCAGCAGGTTCTCGTAGCCGCTCGCGCGGGCGGTCGCGGCCAGCGCGGCCGCCTCCTCGCCGGGCAGGTCCACCTGCTCGGGGGAGCCGCCCATCGCCAAGTGGAGCGCGTCGCGGCAGAAGGCGAGGAACTGGCCGTAGACGTGCCGCGGGTCCCACCCCTCCTCCTCGATGCGGCGCACGGCGTCGCTCACCGCCCCGGAGTCGCCCGTGAGGATGCCCGCGAGCAGCGTCTGGAAGAGGGCGGTGTCGAGGCCGCCCAGCAGGCGGATGGCATCCTCATCGGCGATCGCTCCCGAGCCGAAGGTGGCGAGCTGGTCGAGCAGGGCGACGGAGTCGCGCACGCTCCCCTCCCCCGCGCGGGCGATCAGCCGCAGCGCCGTGTCGCTGGTGCGGATCCCCTCGGGCTCGCAGATCGACCGCAGGTAGGCGGCGAGGGTGGGCGAGGGCACGCGCCGGAAGTGGAATTCCTGGCAGCGCGACAGGATGGTCGCCGGCACGGCGTCGATCTCGGTGGTGGCGAAGATGAACACCAGGTGCGGCGGCGGCTCCTCCACGATCTTGAGCAGCGCGTCGAAGGCCTGGCGGGAGAGGCGGTGGATCTCGTCGAGCACCACCACCTTGTAGCGGTCGCGGGCCGGGCCGTACTTCAGGCTCTCGGTGAGATCGCGGACCTGCTCGACCTTGGAATAGGTCGCCGCGTCGACCTCGATGACGTCGAGGTCCGAGCCGCGGGTGATCTCGATACAGGAGGCGCACTCGTTGCACGGATCGGCCGCGGGTCCCCGTTCGCAGTTGAGCGCCTTGGCCAGCACGCGGGCCGCCGTGGTCTTGCCCACGCCGCGGATTCCGGAGAAAAGATAGGCTTGAGCGATGCGCCCTTCCTGGAGCGCGTTACGCAAAGCGGTAACGATCGGTTCCTGGCCGACGAGGCTGGAGAAATTCTGCGGGCGCCACTTGCGCGCGAGGACCTGATACGTCATAGGGATGGCAGTGGTCTACGAAGGGTTCCGGTGAAGCTGCGGCACTCGGCCGCATACCTTATCGCTGCTCCCTTCCGGGCCTGACGAGGTTCGATAGTGGCCGATGCACAGGACCCGAACCCTTCGTGGGCCACTGCGGAGGCCCTCATGCTACGTCGGGGGAGCGGGGAAGTCAAAGACGCTCACTGACGGCATTCAGCCGCGCATTGAGATACGAAACAAGATGAGTCCGTCAGGAACGGCGCGAGAGAAAATACCGCCTGACTAACGCTGCCCTCAACAACCGGAACGAGGCCGGCCCCATTCCCGCCCTTCTGAAGAGTGGCCTACCAGATTCCACGAGCACGCGCAGGGTCTATCGTCCAAGCTCGGCTGCTAGCTGACGACCGTACTCGAGCTCCGCCTCGGTGAGGGGACGGTCGGAGAGGAACACCGTCTCGTAGGGGATCGTTTCCTTGTGGCGAGCCATCTGCCAGCCGATATCGGCATGTGACAGTGCGCTGACCTGACGGTTGGTCCTCCCCCACAGGTATTGGATGACCTGGTTCACGATGCCGAGCTGGTGGTTGGAGAACAGACCTTCCAGCTTGGGATCGCGGAGGGCCAGAACCCGCTGCTGGTCATGGTCGATCTTCCTCTCCCGCTTGATCCGCACTTCGCCGCGCTCTTGCATGTCTTCCAGGGTTGGCTTGAGCCGGCGCGCTCCCGGCCCGTGCTGGATCCGCATGTACTCCTGCCCCGTGATCGGCTCTCCCGTCTGGGCGTAGGCGAGGAAGTCCGAATAGAACAGGATCTTGTTCAGCTTGGTCTTGCCGAAATTGGGATCCTGCTCGCATCGCTGCGAGACATAGAGGATCAGCTCCCGGAATTTTCGGTCGTTGGGTTGGATGGCCATAACCTACCTCCACCCCTTCAAAGGGTAGAGCTCGCCCCATTATCCCCCGGCGCACAGGCGTAAGTCAAGCGGGAAACAGCCTTCTGGGGAAGTTGCTCCTGGCCGGAACCCTTTGCCGCCTCTCCCCGCTCTCCTCTCCCATCCCGCACACTAGACCCGAGGCAGGGAGCTCCCTGACCGCCGCGGCCAATCCAGGTCGCCGGAGCGCGCCATGGAGCGAGGAGGGAATTCATGTTGAGGAGAGGAATTCATCGGATCGCGATCGCGCTCGTCCTCGCGGCGGCGCTCCTGGCCCCGGCGGCCTCGCTCGCCGCCGGGCCGTCCCGGCCCGCACCCTCTTGGCGGCTTGGCCTGGACGCCTTCTGGGCCTGGGCCAACGTCTGGCTCGGGCTTCCCGCCGCGGCCGGCCCGACCCACGAACCGGCGAACCGGAAAACGGCGTGCGATGGGGGGTCCCATATCGATCCGGACGGCCGTACGGTCTGCCAGCCGGCGGCAGGCACGAACAGCGACGGAGGCTTGTCGATCGACCCCGACGGCCTCAAGGCGAACAGCGACGGAGGCTTGTCGATCGATCCCAACGGCTAGAAATCCGGAATCCGGGAGTGACGCAGGCCGCTCCCGGGCGTTGCGAGAAGGAAGCACGCGTTTTCCCTCCGATTGTGCGACAATCTTGTAATCCTATGGTGAATTCCCGGGGAGGGGAAACCGTGAGGCATCTGGAAGAAATTGAGGTCGAGCGCTTCCTCGGCGGTGATCTTTCTCCGGAGGAGCAGCGGAAGGTGGTGCGGCACCTCCTGAAGGACTGCCGGCCTTGCCGTGCGAGACTGGCCTCGCTCAGTGAGGTGCTCTTCCAGGCTGAGGATCTGAGGGAGGACGCCCGTGGAGTCCAGTCGTTCTCCTACGACACCGCGCTCGCCAGGGCCGCCTCCAAAGCGCGGCGCTATCAGGCCCGGTACCGGAAGGAACGCGAGCTTCTGGAGCAGGCTCTGAATACCGCCCCTCCCGACGTCAAAGAAGGCGAGGAGATCCACTGGCGGGCATTCGAGGCTCTCAAGGGGTGGTCTCGCGTGGAGGTGCTGCTGCGGTTGAGCTTCGAGGAGCGATATCGCGATCCTCAACGGATGCTGTTGCTCGCCCTTGCCGCCCGGCTGGCGGCGGAGGGTTTGAATTCGGCGGAGCTTGGCCCGGGCCTGGTTGCCGATTTCCAGGTCCGTGCCTGGGCCGAGCTCGGAAATGCCTACCGGGTCAACGAGCAGTTCGATTGGGCTGAGACAGCTCTCGACCATGCCCTGGGCCTCTTGGAAGACGGGACGGGAGACATCCTGCTCCTTGCCCGGCTGGCTGACCTTGAGGCGTCTCTGCGCACTGACCAAAGGCGGCTCGATGATGCCATCGATCTGCTTGAGGTGGTTTATGACTTGTATTACCGGGCAGGAGACCTCCATCTCGCAGGAAGGGCTCTTATGTCCAAAGGAGTTGCCACTCACTATAGTGGCCAGCCACGAGAGGCTGTCTACCTATTGCAAGAGGGGCTGAAGCTCATCGACTCCACGAGAGATCCCCAACTCACGGCAACCGGTTGCCAGAGCCTCATCCACACTTTGGCGGATTGCGGCGAGTTCCAAGAAGCTGGGCGA
>QHVW01000840.1 GCA_003223675.1 Acidobacteriota bacterium | reverse complement strand
GAGCGCCGGCCGCCGCTGCTCACCTACACCGTGGGTGGGGCGGGAGCGCAGGCCGACCTCGCGCGCTTTCTCCTCAAGGGGTTGCGCCGGCTGATCGAGGAGGACCGGCTCCGCGTCTGCCTCGCCGCGGGCGTGCGGGAGGAGGTGGCCGCGAAATTCCTGGGGTGGGTGCGCGAGGCCGGGCTGGAGGACCGGCTGGGGAACGGGGTGGAGGTCTTCCTCGCCGCCGGCCTGGAGGAGTACTTCCCCCGTTTCAACGCGATCCTGGCGGCCACCGACATCCTGTGGACCAAGCCGAGCGAGATGACCTTCTTCTCCGCGCTGGGCCTTCCCCTGGTCCTCTCTCCCCCGGTGGGCGTCCACGAGCGCTACAACCGCCGCTGGGCGATCGAGAACGGTCCGGGCCTTAAAGCACGAGATCCCCTCCACGCCGAATACTGGATGCGCGAGTGGCTCAACGAGGGGACCCTCGCCGCCGCCGCCTGGTACGGGTTCCTGCGGATGCCCAAGCTGGGGCTGTACCAGATTCTGGAGCGGGTGGGGGGGCGGGGAGCCAGCTAGGCGACGAGGGGATCGGCGAGATCTTCAGGGATGCGGTTGCTCTCGATGTAGTCGTTGATCTCGGCCTGGTGGTCGCTGTAGTAGCTCAGGGCGTCGAAGACCTGGGCCAGCGTGAGATGGGGGAGCCGGCTCGGGATCGTCTCCGGCGGAGCTCCCTGCCGCCAGATTTCGACCACGGCCCGGACCGGCGTACGGGTCCCCGCAACGATCGGCTCGCCTCCGAGGATCTCGGGATCGGAGACGATGTATCGATGCTGCGTTACCTGCATGGAGAGGCCCCGCGCCATGGCATGGATTGTAGCACCTTCTCCTGGACGCCGGAGAAAGCCCGCGCGCCCTCGCGGTGCACGCATCGCGGGACGAGGGGGCGCCGTGGGCCCATTCCTCCCGGCAAAGAGCCCTCGCGGTGCGCGGACGGGCCCTCGAAGTGCACGGACGCGCCCTCGCGGTGCACGCTCGGGCCCTCGCAGTGCGCGGATGGGCCCTCGAGGTGCGGCTTTGGGCCCACGACTTTTTCGCTCGCGCCCTCTTATTTTTTGCTCGCGCCCTCTTTTGGGCGCGCTGCATCCCCTTTGGGGAAGGTACCGCCCCTCTCGGGGATGCAACCGTCCCTCTCGAGGGCGCGACCATCCGAAAAGAGGGCGCGACGGGCCCCAAAGAGGGACGCTACCTTCCCCCTCGTGGGCGCGAGCATCCCTTTTGAGGGCGGAACCGTACCCTTCGAGGGCGCGACGAAAAAATTCGGGGATGCTTCGCGCCCAAAAGAGGGCGCGCCGCGCCCTTTTTGGGGACGGTATGATCCCCGCGAGGGCCGGTACGTTCCCCGATGGGGATGGTCGCGCCCATGCGAGGGCCGGTACGTTCCCCGCGAGGGCCGGTGCTTGGAATTAGCCCGGTGGTATAGGCCCCGGGAAATATGCCGCCTTCGTCGCGTACCCCATGAAGAGGACACTGCGGTCGCGGCTCTCCCGGAGGCCGATCCGCCGGGCGGCCTCGAAATAGCTGATCTCCCCGCGCTTGCGGGCGCGCAGGACGCTCACCGCGCGGAGCGGATTGACGCGGGGCTTCAGGCCCGTCACGTCCCGGCTCTGGAGGCCGTTCTCGGCCAGCAGCGGCAGCAGCTCCTCGGGCTTGATGAACATGTTCCAGTCGTGCAGGCCGGGCGGCATGAAGCTCGTCCACTTCCACTCCTGAAAGAGCTTGATCATCACCAGCTTGCTCCGGAAGGTGCGGTTGATCGTGTCGTAGAGAAAGATCCCGCCGGGCTCCAGCACCCGCGAGATCTCCGCGATCACCTTCCGCAGGTCGTCGACGTGCTCGAGGACGTCGCAGCAGTAGGCGAGCTCGAAGGTGGCGCCGGGGAAGGGGATGCTCTCTCCGGTCCCCCGGCGGTAGTCGATCTCCAGCTCCTCGGCGCGGGCGTGGGCTCGGGCCGCCTCCAAAGATTTCTCGGACGGATCGATCCCCGTCACCGCGCAGCCGAGGCGGGCGAATTCCTCCGCGAGGATGCCGCCGCCGCACCCCACGTCGAGCGTCCTCTTGCCGCGGGGATCGATCTTGAGATCCTCCGTCAGCACCCGCCGCATGTAGCCGAAGCGGGCGGGGGTGAAGCCGCGCAGGACGTGCAGGAACCCCGACTCGTCCCACCACGAATCCGCCATCGCGTCATAGAGCTGGTTGTCGACCGGCATGGGTGGCACGCCTGACCTCCCCCCAGACCCCATCCTCGGCCAACCCCACCACCTCCACCTCCGAGAACCGGTTCCACAGCCCCGCCCCCTCGGGGCTGAGCACGCGCAGGTAGTTGTCGGTCAAACCATGCCCCAGGCCGTCCTTCGGCCTCTCCCAGAGCACGGTCTGGCGGGTGCCGAGGTGGGCGGCGCGGAAGGTGCGCTCGGCGCGATTGGCGGCGGCGAGCATCCTCTCCATCCGCTCCTTCTTCTCCTCCGGCGGGACCTGATCCGGCATCCCTTCTGCCGTGGTGCCGGGGCGGGGGGAATAGGGGAAGACGTGGATCTTGGCAAAATTGGCGGCCTCGACGGTGGCGAGGCTCACGGCGAATTCTTCCGCGGTCTCGCCCGGGAATCCCACGATGACGTCGGTGGTGACGGCCACCCCCGGCACGGCGGCGCGGACGCGGCCCAGCAGCGCGAGGTACCCTTCCGCCGTGTAGGGGCGGCGCATGCGGCGCAGGGTGGCGGTGGCGCCGCTCTGGAGGGAGAGGTGGAGATGGCGGCAGAGGCGGCGGTCCTGCCAGAGATCGAGGAGCCGCTCGTCGAGATCCCAGGGCGCGATCGAGGTCAGGCGCAGGCGGGGAACCTCCGTCTCGTCGAGGATCGCGCGGACCAGGTCCCCCAGGCGGCCCCCCTCCGATCGCCAGGCGGAGATCTGCACGCCGGTGATCACGATCTCCCGGTGACCCCGGCCGAGGAGCTCCCGGACCTCCGCCACCACCTCCGCCGCCGGCCGGCTCCGCTGGGCCCCGCGCGTGAAGGGGATGATGCAGAAGGAGCACCGCATGTTGCAGCCGTCCTCCACCTTGACCAGCGCCCGCGTCAGGCTGACGTGCGGGGCGCAGGGGATCGGGACATGCTCTTCCGGAAACGCCGCGTGGACGAGGTCGACCAGGCGGTCCTTCTCCGCGTTGGGGACCACGAGGTCGACTCCAGCCAGCCGGGCGGCCTCCTCGGGGGAGCCGCTCGCGTAGCAGCCGGTGAGCACCGTCCGGACCGGCCGCCCGGATCGCCGCGCTCTCCCCGCCGCCTTGCGCGACTCCCGGGCCGCGGTCTGGGTGACCGTGCAGGAGTTGACGACGTGGAGGTCCGCCTCGGCGAGCGAGCCCACCACCCGATGCCCGGCCGCCTCGAATTGGCGGCCCAGGCGCTCGATCTCCGCCTGGTTGAGCTTGCAGCCGAGGTTCGTCAGGTGGACGCGCATGGGGGGATCATAGCCTCCGGAAATTCCATCCGGCCATCCATCGGTTACTCTTCACCGTCTGGGGTCCTTCCCGATGACCGCGCCCAAGACCGCGCTCCTCCTCGTCACCGTTCTCCTGCTCCTGGCTCCGGGCCGCGCCTGGGGCGTGGCGGGGGAGTGGGCGAAGAATCCGCAGTCGAGCGTGCGGCTGATCACCCACTGGCGCACGGCCCCGCGGAGCGGCGAGCTGATCCTGGGGCTGCAGTTCCTCCTCTCCCCCGGCTGGCACGTCTACTGGAAGAACAGCGGCGACGCGGGCTTCCCGCCGTCGGTCACCCTGCAGCCGGCCGACCGGCTCACCACCCCCGAGATCCTCTGGCCCACGCCGCGCCGCTTCGAGCTGCCGGGCGGCCTGGTCGCCTTCGGCTACGAGAAGGAGGTGGTCTATCCGGTGCGGGTGGAGCTCAAGCCGGAAGCCCCGCCGGCCACCTCGGACGCCGCGGCCCCGCCGGCCGGAGACGTCCTCCATCTCGCGGCCGACCTCGACTATCTGGTCTGCCAAGTCGACTGTGTCCCCTATCGCTACACGCTGACCGTCGACCAGCCCTTGGTGAATCAGTCGGATCAGCCCGACAGCGATCCGCGGACGGTGCTGGCGCTCCAGTCGTGGCTCGATCAGGTGCCGCGGGCCCCGCGGGAGCTGCCGGGGGTGAGGACCGGCGCGGTGCTCGACGCCAGCCGCGCCGGGGAGACGCCGGACCTGGAGATCCGCGTCCTCGGCGCCAGGGCTCAAGGTGGGAAGACCGACCTCTTCCTCGAATCCCAGGAGACCTTCGACGCCGGCCGGCCGCGCCTGCGGGCCACCGCCGACGGCGTGGTCTTCCACGTGCCGATGAAGCCCAAGGAGGCCAACAAGCCGCTGCCGGCCCGCGCGACCCTCGACTGGACGGTCGCCAATCTGGTGGGGAAGGACGGCAAGCCGTTCAACCTGGAGGCCCGCCGGGACGTGCAGGTGTGGACCCAGGGCGGCGCGCCGCCGGACCCGATGAAGGAGGAAGCCCCCGGCGGCGGGTCCGACCGGCTGCCGCGGCTGCTCCTCCGGGCCTTCCTCGGCGGCCTGCTGCTGTGCCTCACGCCGGCCGTGCTGGCCCTCCTCCTGGCCGAGCTCTTCTCGCTGCGGCTGCCGGGGACCGGCGTGCGCGAGGGGGCCGCGGCGGCCGCCACCGGCGTGGTCGGCGGCTGCTGGGCGGTGGCGGCGATCGCCCTCCTGGGCCGCCGGGCGGGGCTGCCGGCGAGTTGGCCGGACCTCCTCCAGGAGCCCGCCGTGGGCGCGCTGCTGGTGGTGGCCGCGATGCTGCTGGCTCTCAATCTCTGGGGATTCCTGGAGATCCCACTGCCCGCCGCGAGCGCCGGGCGCGCGGGCACGGGCCGCCACCTGCTCGCCGGCCTGTTCACAGTACCTCTGGCGATCGCCTGGCCCGTCCCCCTGCTGGAGGAGCCGGTCGGCTTCGCCTTCGCGCGCGGCCCGGCGGCGGTGGCCGCCCTCTTCGCGGTGATCGGCTTCGGCCTGGCGTTCCCCTACCTGCTGATCCTGCTGGCTCCCGCGCTGGGCCGCCGGGTACCGGAGCCGGGCGCCTGGCTGCCGCGCCTGCGCGAGGGGCTCGGCTTCCTCGCCGGCGGCGGCGCGCTCTGGCTGCTCTACGCCCTCTCCCGCCGGGTCAGCCCGGTGGGGCTCGCCGGCGTCGAGCTCGCCCTGCTCGGCATGGGCCTCCTCGCCTGGCTGCGTGCCCGCGAGGGGACTTGGCGCCTGGCCCGCTTCGTCCTCGCCCTCGGCCTCGCCGCCTGCGCCGCCGGAGCGCTCTGGCTGGCCGACCACAACCGCTTGACCCCCAGGCCCCTCACGGCCCTGGAAACGACGACCCACACCCCGATCTCAGGAGGTTGATGATGCGCAGCACCGGAAAGATCCTCATCCTCGCGCTCGCCGTCCTGGCGCTCGCGGCCCTCCCCGCCCTGGCCGACGGCACCGTCGGCGGCACCGCTCCCGCCTTCACCCTCAAGGGGGTGGACGGCAAGACCCATTCGCTGTCGGATTACAAAGGCAAGGTCGTGGTGCTCGAGTGGATCAACCCGAACTGCCCGGTCTCCAACCGCCACGCGCGGGAGAAGACGATGACCGAGCTGGCCAGGCAGCACGGCGACGTGGTCTGGCTGGGGATCAACAGCACCAACCCCAAGAGCCGCGACTTCATGAAGCCGGCCGAGCACGCGGCCTACGATCAGCAGTACGGCATCACCTACCCCGTGCTGTACGACGAGAGCGGCCAGGTGGGCCACGCCTACGGCGCCCGCACCACGCCGCACATGTTCATCATCACTCCGGACGGCAAGATCGCCTACAACGGCGCGATCGACGACGACCCGCCGGGCCGCAAGGCGAAGGCCGACCGGCTCAACTACGTCGGCCAGGGGCTGAGCTCCGAGAAGGGGGGCAAGAGCCCGGACCCGGCCACCACCAAGCCGTATGGTTGCAGCGTGAAGTACGAGTAGAGAGCCCCTCATCTGATCCCTTTGGAGGGGCCCGGCCCTCTTCTCCCAGCCCTCCACCCGCCCTGCCGGGGAGGAGAGGGAGAGGTTGGCCGAAGAGTGTCTTGAGCCCCCTCTCTCCCCGGTGGTTGGGTGGAGGGCTGGGAGAGAGGGGGTTGGGGGAGTGAGGGGCCTACACGTCGTGCACCAGCGGCTGGGGGCGGCAGAGCCAGTATCCTTGGGCATAGTCCACCCCCAGCTCTTTCAGGGCGTCGAAGGTCTGGCGGTTCTCCACCCATTCGGCGATCGTCTGCAACCCCATGACGTGGCCGATCTGGTTGATCGACTCCACCATCGCCCGCTTCACCCGATCCTCCATCATGTTCTGCACGAACTCGCCGTCGATCTT
>QHVW01000999.1:2264-2810 GCA_003223675.1 Acidobacteriota bacterium | reverse complement strand
TCGCCAGACCGAAGAGGGCGCGGAGGAAATCCTCGTTCTGGAGTTCGCGCAGGCCGGGGGTGTTGGGCGAGGAGAGGTTCACCACCAGGTAGTCGCAGAGGTCGTGGAGCCCGCGGATCAGGGTCTCGTAGTCGTCGAGCGCCTTTTCGGGCGGGGTCGCCTTGTTCTTGCCGACGTTGACGCCGAGGGGGAACGGCGCGGGGTAGGCCCGTGCGAGCCGGCGGCGCAGGGCGGCCATCCCGGCGTTGTTGAAGCCGAGGGCGTTCTGCAGGCTCCGGGCCTCGGGGTACCGGAACAGGCGCGGCCTGGGATTGCCCGGCTGGGCCAGGGGGGTGACCGTCCCCACCTCGGCGAAGCCGAAGCCGAGGGCCGGAATGGCGCGCACCGCCTCGGCGTTCTTGTCGAAGCCGGCGGCGAGCCCCACGGGGTTGGGGAATTCGCGGCCGAAGAGGGTCTGGCGCAGGGGGGCTTCGTCCACCAGATGGCGCCGGGCGAGGGAGGCGATGGCGCCCGGCAGGACCTGGGCCAGGCGCAGGGCGGCGATGC
>QHVW01000999.1:0-2156 GCA_003223675.1 Acidobacteriota bacterium | reverse complement strand
CTTGCTGGCCGGTCAGGCATTATTTGGCGAAAGTCGACGGATGGATGAGCCATGCCTTCAACCACGACGCAGGTTGAGATTTTCGGCGAGGTGTACTCCGTCCGTGGCAGCGACGAGAACGGATATCTCCAGGAGCTGGCCTCCCTCGTGGACAGGAAGATGCGGGAGGTGGCGGGGCAGGTGAAGGGCGATACGGCCCGGATCGCCATCCTGGCGGCGCTCAACCTGGCGGATGAGCTGTTTCAGATACAGAATCGGCAAGAAGGGGAACGAGTCGAGATCAGGGAGAAGGTGGCGGCGCTGACGGAGGAATTAACTCACGCCCTGGAAGGTTGAACCCAGGGCACGGCGGCGCCAGCTCAAAGATATTTATGGAACAAGGGTTAGCATCCCCTGCGTGGTTCGTGATGGGTTCTACGCTTGTAGAACCAACATTCATTCCACGGGAGTCTTTTACTCGTGTGGCCCGTGCCAGCCTCGCATCGACGAGGACGCTAACGGCTCACGAAGCGGACACCCACCTGGCGCGTTTCAGGTTCTAAACGCACGGCCCACACGGCCGCGTGGGGGATGCCCTTTATTCTTCCTCCTCTCGTCGAGGAGGCCTTCCCGGATCTCACCGGTCCCGTTTTACATAAGGGGTAACCGGTGAACACCACCGCAATCATCATTCTGGCCGTGGCGGCCTTTGCCGTCGCAGCCCTGTTCCTCTTCCTCGGCCTGCGCTTCGTGCGGCAGGAGAGGAAGCGGGTGCTGGAGACCGCACAGCGCGAGGCCGCCCAGGTCGTCGAGGATGCCAAGCGGCAGAGCGAAACCCAGATGCGGGAGGCCGAGGTGGCGGCGCGGGAGAAGCTCCTCCAGGCGCGCAGCGAGTTCGAGAAGATCTCCCGCAAGCAGCGCGCCGAGCTGGAGGCGCAGGAGCGCCGCCTCACCCAGAAGAGCGACAGCCTGGACAAACGGGGCGACGAGCTCGGCCGGCGCGACAAGGAGCTCTCGCAGCTCGACCGTTCGCTGGTCGCCCGCGAGAAGAGCGTCGAGAAGCGCGAGGCCGAGGTCGAGCGCATGCTGAACGAGGAGCGGACCAAGCTGGAGCAGATCGCCGGCCTCACCGCCCAGCAGGCCAGGGACGAGCTGGTGCGGGTGATGGAGGACGAGGCGAGGATCGAGGCCGCCCACATCGTCAAGCGCATCGAGGACGAGGCCCGCGAGCAGGCCTCCAGGCAGGCCCAGCGCATCATCGGCATGGCCGTCCAGCGCGCCGCCTCGGACTACGTCTCGGAGACCACCGTCTCGGTGGTCATGCTCCCCAACGACGAGATGAAGGGGCGCATCATCGGCCGCGAGGGGCGCAACATCCGCGCCCTGGAGACGGCCACGGGGGTCGACCTGATCGTCGACGACACGCCGGAGGCGGTGATCCTCTCGGGGTTCGACCCCTTCCGCCGCGAGGTGGCCCGGGTGGCCCTGGAGCGGCTGATCGTCGACGGCCGCATCCATCCGGCCCGCATCGAGGAGATCGTCGAGAAGGTCAAGGCGGAGTTCGAGACCAAGATCCTCCAGGAGGGGGAATCGGCGCTGCTGGAGCTGGGCATCCCCGGCATGCACCCGGAGCTGATCAAGCTCCTGGGGCGGCTGCGCTACCGCACCTCCTACGGCCAGAACGTGCTCCAGCACAGCAAGGAGGTCGCCTTCCTGGCCGGCACCATGGCGGCCGAGCTGCGGGCCAACATCGCGGTGGCCCGCCGCGGCGGCCTGCTGCACGACATCGGCAAGGCGATCGACCGCGAGATGGACGGCACCCACCTGCAGATCGGCATCGACCTGCTGCGCAAGTATGGCGAGACCGAGGAGGTGGTCCACTCCATGGCCTGCCACCACGGCGACTACGACCCGCAGACGGTGGAGGCGGTGCTGGTGACGGCCGCCGACGCCCTCTCGGCCGCCCGTCCGGGCGCCCGGCGCGAGGTGCTGGAGACCTACGTCAAGCGGCTGGAGAAGCTGGAGGAGATCGCGTCGAGCTTCAAGGGGGTGCAGAAGACCTTCGCCATCCAGGCCGGCCGCGAGATCCGCATCATCGTCGACAGCGGCAAGATCGGCGACGAGCAGGCGCTCTGGCTGTCCAAGGACATCGCCCGCAAGGTGGAGCAGGAGCTGAC
>QHVW01000998.1 GCA_003223675.1 Acidobacteriota bacterium | reverse complement strand
AACAAACGTGTTCTCGTTGTCGCAACCGCCTTGCTGACGGCGCCGCTCCTCCCAGGGTGGGCGCAGGCGCCGGTCCACCCGCGGCCCCAGCCGAAGAAGCCCGCCTCCAAGGGCGAGGTGATCGTCAAGAGCGACACCCCCGCCGATACGGACCCGCAGACCTCGCAGGGACAGCCGGCCACCACCCAGGACCAGGGGACGGCCGCTCAGGGGCAGGGCACTCCCCAGGGACAGGGCCAGCCGGCCCCCCCTCAGGATCAGGGTCAGAGCCAGGGTCAGGCCCAGGGGCAGGGCACGGCGCCCGGCCAGGCCGCCACGCCGAAGGGGGGCGTCCCCCCGGAGCAGATCGGCCTTTCGTTCGCTCCGCCGCAGGGCTGGGCCCAGGGTGACCCCACGAAGTTCGCCGTGCCGGGCACCATCTGCTGCGTCTGGTCGCCGGACAACGCCTCGTCGGTGGCCGTCTTCGTGCAGAATTCGGGCAAGCCGTACAACCCGCGGGTCCTGCTCGAGCAGAGCGCTGAGGGGCTGCAGAAGAGCCTGGGCGCCGAGGTGCGGCAGAAGGAGGTCGTCAACGTCGGCGGCATGCGGGGCTTCTCGCTGGTGGTGAGCGGCAAAGGGACCGGCGCCGGCATCGACGGCAAGGGGACCATCATCACCGACCAGCACTGGGTGGCCGTGCCGCGCGACAAGGACGTGGTGATCCTCCTGATGACCTCGGCCGACGACAAGTTCGCGGCCAACGAGGCGGCCTTCCAGACCATGCTCAGCTCGCTGAAGATCTCCGGCACCCAGACGCCGGACCAGCAGGCGGCGAAGTAGGACCTCACCCCCCCCAAGGGTGGTTTCGTGGGGGCGGCCCTGTGTGGCCGCCCTGGAACCGGTCCCGAGCCCCCGCCCAGGGCGGCCACGCAGGGCCGCCCCTACAGGCATACCCCCGTCAGTGCGCGGGCGGCGCTCCCGGCGCCAGGGGGTGTTGCTCCGGCTGGGGCGGCCGCGCGGGCTGGCCACCCTCCCCGTGCTCGTGCGCCTCGTTCTCCTGCCCCGGCGCGCCCAGCCCCGCCTGCTGCACCATCGCCTGGTACTGCTGCGGCGTGAGCTTCCCCATCTTGCGGACGAAGGCCACGATGTCCCAGATCTCGTCGTCGGTATGGGTGACGCCGAACGAGGGCATGCCGGTCATCTTGATGCCGTTCTTGACCACCCAGAAGGTCTCCTCCGGCTCGTCCCGCCCGACGTCGGAGAGCTCGGGAGGATCGGGGTTCAGGCCCTGGCCGATCTCCGAGATGTTGACCCCCGGAGCGCCGTGGCAGGTGGTGCACATCTCGTGGTAGTGCGTGAGCCCGATCTGGATCCGCTTCGGGTCCTCCAGGTTGGGCACCTGGACCTTGCCCTTGATCGCCGCGATCCCGCGATGCACCGAATGCCGCTGCGTGGTGACCAGCGCCCAGCGGATCAGCCCCTTGTCCGGAACGCTGGCCGAGACGTCGTACAGCCCCGAGTACATGAAGGCGATGCCCCCGAGAGCGACGATCGCGAGCACCACCAGCACCGTCAGAACCGTTTTCATTTTGCCTTGTCTCCCATTAGAGTGATGCGGTGTCCGAGCCGCGCGGCAGCGATCATGCCATGACGCCCTCTCCTCCGGCCAGCGACGGCGCGGCGGGCGGCGACCTCGCCCTGGTCCTCTCCGGCGGCGCCGCGCGGGGCGCCTATCAGGCCGGAGTGATCCGGCGGCTCGCCCAACGCTTCCCGGACCTGCGCTTCTCCATCGTCACCGGCGTCTCCGCCGGCGCCATCAACGCCAGCTTCATCGCCGCCCATCCCGGCCCGCTCGCCGAGGCCATGGACGAGCTCTGCGGCATCTGGAGCCGTCTTCGGGTGGAAGACATCTTCCGGGTGGACACTCCTTCGCTGGCGCGCCACTTCACCCGCTGGGCCACCCGCCTCGCCTCGGGCGGCTCCCCCGTGGCGCCGGCCGTGCGCGGCCTGGTGGACAGCGCTCCGCTCTACGGCACGATCGAGCGCGCCACCGCCACCGTGGACGGCGAGCTCATCGGCGTCGAGCGCAATCTCGAGCAGAAGCGCCTCAAGGCCCTGGCGCTGACCGCCCTCAACTACTCCACCGGCCAGACGGTGACCTGGGTGCAGGGGCGCGGCGTCCAGACCTGGAATCAGCCGCGGCACCGCAGCTTCCCCGCCCGCATCGCCGTCGAGCACGTGATGGCCTCCGCCTCTCTCCCCCTCTTCTTCCCGGCCGTCCGCCTGGGGGATGCCTGGTACGGCGACGGCGGAGTGCGCCTCTCGACCCCGCTCGTGCCGGCGATCCGCCTGGGGGCCACGCGCATCCTCGCCGTCTCCCCTCATCACGAGCCGAGCTTCGCGGAGGCGGAGCGCCCCAAGAGCACCGGCTACCCGCCGCCAGCGCAGATCCTCGGCCATCTCATGGACTCGGTCTTCCTCGACGTCGTGGACGAGGACGTGCGGCGCAGGACCTCGGCCAGCTCGCCTGCGCCTACGAGCCCCAGCTCCCCACCGGCTTCCGCTACCTCATCCGCAGCCTGGGCACGCGGGAGACCGACACCTCGGACCTCCTCAGCATGCTGATGTTCCAGCCGGACTATCTGCGGAGGCTGATCGAGCTTGGGGAGGAGGACGCGGAGGCACGGGTGGAGGAGATCCGGGGGCTGGTGGAAGGGCCCTCATCACCCCGGCCCTCTTCTCCCGGCTCTCCACCCACCTTCCGGGGAGAAGAGGGAGAAAGCTAGCCAAGAGTGTTTTGAAGCCCCTCTCTCCCCGGTAAGGTGGGCGGAGGGCCGGGAGAGAGGGGTTGGGGAGTGAGGGCCTACGCCACCGTCACCTCGGGGCACAAAAACACGTCCTGAATCCCGCGGAACAGCTCGATCCCCTCTTTCATCGGCCGCTGGAAGGCCTTGCGGCCGGAGATCAGCCCCGAGCCGCCGGCGCGTTTGTTGATCACCGCCGTGCGCATCGCCTGGGCGAAGTCGTCCGCCCCCTTGGACTCGCCGCCGGAGTTGATCAGGCTCACCTTGCCGCTGTAGCAGTTGACCACCTGCCAGCGGTTCCAGTCGATCGGATGGTCGGCCACCAGCTCGCCGTAGACCTTGGGGCTGGTCTTGCCGAAATTGAGGGCGGTGTAGCCGCCGTTCACCGTCGCCTGCTTCTGCTTGACGATGTCGGCCTGCATGGTCACCGCGAGGTGGTTCGCCTGGCCGGTGAGGTCGGCGGCGGTGTGGTAGTCGACCCCGTCCTTCTTGAAGGCGTTGTTGCGGGTGTAGGCCCAGAGCACGGTCGCCAGCCCCAGCTCGTGCGCCTGCTGGAAGGCCTCGGAGATCTCGACGATCTCGCGGTCGGCGTCGTCGCTGCCGAAGTAGACCGTCGCCCCCACGGCCGCGGCGCCCATGTTCCAGGCCTCCTCGACGCTGCCGAAGAGGATCTGCTGGAACTTGTTGGGATAGGTCAGCAGCTCGTTGTGGTTGATCTTGGCGATGAACGGGATCTTGTGCGCGTACTTGCGGGCCAGGATGCCGAGCACCCCCACCGTCGAGGCCACCGCGTTGCACTCGGCCTCGATGGCCAGGCGTACGATGTTCTCGGGATCGAAGTAGGCCGGATTGGGAGCGAACGAGGCCGCGGCCGAGTGCTCCACCCCCTGATCGACCGGCAGGATGGAGAGGTAGCCGGTGTTGGCCAGCCGCCCCGTGCCGTAGAGGCGCTGGAGGTTGACCAGCACCGGCGGCTTGCGGTCGGAGAGCGACCACACCCGCTCGACGTGGTCGGGGCCGGGCAGGGTGATCTGCTCCTTGGGGATCCCCTTGCAGGTGAAGGAGAGGAGGTCGTCGGCGTCCTTGCCGAGGAGCTCGACGATCCTGTCGATGCCGCTGCTCGTGCGTTCCATGATGGCCATAGAGGTGATTTCCCTCCGTTTGAATTCTGATTGGATCGGCGCGCCTGGGAGGCGCCCCGGGGTATCCTACCGCGTCGCAGGCCATTCCGTGCAATGAGCACGCCCAGACGCTACCACCGCCTCCGCGCCGTCCTCGACCGCCGCCAGCCGGATCTCACCGCCCTGCTGGAGGACGTGCAGGTGCCGCGCAACCTCGCCGCCATCCTGCGGAGCTGCGACGCCGTAGGAGTCTTCGCGGCGCACGCCGTCTGGCCCGGCGGCCGGCTCAAGATCTCCCGTCCCGCCTCCGGGGGCAATCGCAAGTGGCTCCCCGTCCACAAGCACCGGACGCTCGCCGCCGCCCTGGACCTCCTCAGAGGCCAGGGGATGCGCATCCTCGCCGCCCACCCCACCCCGGACGCCGTCCCCTTCCGCGAGGTGGACTACACCCTCCCCACCTGCCTCCTCCTCGGCAACGAGGACTATGGCGTGACCCCGGAGGCCCTCGCCGCCGCCGACGGCGTGGTCCAGATCCCCATGGAAGGCATGGGCACCTCCCTCAACGTCT
>QHVW01000839.1 GCA_003223675.1 Acidobacteriota bacterium | reverse complement strand
CCGGGGGGTTCGTGCGCCGCATGACCGAAGAGGAGGGGACCTGGCTCGGGCACGTGCTGGAGCACGTGGCGATCGAGCTGCAGTGCCTAGCCGGCACGCCGGTGAGCTACGGCAAGACGCGCGGCCACGATCGCCCGCGCGGCCAGTATCACGTGATCTTCAGCTACGACGAGGAGGTGGTGGGGCTGGAGGCCGCCGAGGTCGGCCTGCGCCTGATCCGCCATCTGCTGCCGCCCGCGCTGGCGGCCCATCTGCAGGACCCCTATGATTTCAAGACCGATCTGGAGGACCTCGTCCGCCTCGCCCAGCGCCGCGCCTTCGGCCCCTCGACCGCCTCGCTGGTGCGCGCCGCCGAGGAGCGGGACATGCCGTGGATCCGGCTGAACGAGCGCTCGCTGGTGCAGCTCGGCCACGGCAAATACCAGCGCCGCATCCAGGCCACCGTCACCAGCGAGACCCGCCACACCGCCGTGGAGATCGCCTCGGACAAGCGGCTGACCAATCAGATCCTCTCCGACCTCGGCCTCCCCGTGCCCCGCCAGATGCGGGTGCGCGGCCCCAACGACGCGGTCGAGGCCGCCGAGCGGATCGGCTATCCCGTGGTGGTCAAGCCGCTCGACGGCAATCACGGCAAAGGGGTTTCGATCAATCTCACCACCCCCGAGCAGGTGCGGGCGGCGTTCGAGCAGGCCTACGAGTACTCCTCGGTGGTGATCGTCGAGACCTTCCAGGAGGGGAACGACTACCGGATCCTGGTCGTCGACGGCAAGGTGGTGGCGGCGGCGCAGCGGGTGCCCGGCCATGTGGTGGGGGATGGCACGCACACCCTCGCCGAGCTGGTGGAGATCATCAACCAGGACTCCCGGCGCGGCATCGGCCACGAGAAGGTGCTGACGCGCCTGGAGCTCGACAACCAGGCGCTGCGGCTGATCGAGGCGGCGGGGCTGACCCCCGCGTCCGTGATCCCGGATGGAAAGGTTTTCTATCTGCGCTCAACGGGCAACCTCTCGACCGGCGGCACGTCGGTGGACGTGACGGACGCGATCCATTACGACAACCGGATCATGGCCCAGCGCGCGGTCAAGGCGATCGGCCTCGACGTGGGCGGCGTGGACTTCATCGCGCCGGACGTCACCCGCAGCCACAAGGAGGTCGGGGGCGCGATCGTCGAGATCAACGCCGCGCCCGGCTTCCGCATGCACACCGCGCCCACCGAGGGCAAGCCGCGCGACGTCGCCGGCCCCGTGCTCGACATGCTGTTCCCCGAGGGGACGCCGTACCGCATCCCGATCGCCGCCATCACGGGGACCAACGGCAAGACCACCACCACCCGCATGGTGGGGCACATCCTCAAGCTCGCCGGCTGCTGCGTGGGCATGACCACCAGCGACGGCGTCTACATCGACGGCGAGCTGACGGTTTCGGGAGATATGACCGGCCCGTGGGCCAGCCATCTCGTGCTGCGCGATCCGTCGGTGGACGCGGCGGTGCTGGAGACGGCGCGCGGCGGCATCGTGCGCGCCGGGCTCGGCTGGCGCAAATGCAAGGTGGGCGCGGTGCTCAACGTCGCCGCCGACCACCTGGGGATGGGCGGCATCAAGGACCTCGACGAGCTCGCCGAGGTGAAGCGGGTTGTCGTCGAAGTGGCCCAGGAATGGTGCGTACTGAACGCCGACGACGAGCGGGTGGCCGCGATGGCGGCGCACAGCCCGGGTAAGCCGATCTACGTGACGATGCGGCGGGAGAGCGCGCTCGTCCGCAAGCACATCCGCGACAAGGGGCGGGCGGTGGCACTGGAGGAGGGATTGAACGGGCGGATGATCGTGCTCTACGAAGGCGAGGAGCAGATCCCGCTGCTGTGGGCGCGGCAGATCCCGGCCACCGTCGAGGGGCACGCCATCCACAACATCCAGAACGCCATGTTCGCCACCGCCATCGCGCACGCGATGGGGATCAGCCTGGAGAACATCCGCCAGGGGCTGCGCACCTTCACCACCGACTTCTTCCAGACCCCCGGTCGGATGAACTTCTACAACGAGCTCCCCTTCCGCGTGCTGCTCGACTACGCGCACAACGCCCACGGCATGACGGCGATGGCGCAGACCATCCGTGGGCTGACCGTGAACGGCCGCCGCCTCGGCGTCCTGGCGGCTCCGGGGGACCGCCGCGACGAGGACATCCGCGACCTCGCCCGCGCCGCCACCCCGGCCTTCGATTTCATCTTCCTGCGGGAAGACGACAACCGCCGCGGCCGCAAGCCCGGCGAGACGGGCGAGCTGGTCCGCCAGGGTCTGCTCGCCGCCGGTTTCCCGGCCGACCGCATCGCCGCTGGCATCTACGGTGAGGAGCAGGCCGTCCAGAGCGCGCTGGAGACCGCCCAGCCGGGAGACCTCCTGGTGATCTTCGGCGACGACCTCGACCGGACCTGGCACCAGATCGTCACCTTCGGCCGTCCCGCCGGATCGCCGGCCATCCCCGCTCCCGCCGCGGCGCCCGTCTTCGCCAGGGACGAGCCGCCGCTGGCGAGCGCCATCCTGGCGTCCGAGCCCATCGAGGAGCGGCGGGCGGGGAGCATGAGGATTGAGGGCGCTGTGATCGCGGGCGCTCAGACCCTGCCCTCGATCTCATGGAGCACGAGCTCATGGATCGGGGGCTCGAGGGCCTTCGAGTTGCTTTCGAGCAGCCAGCGCTCGGTGCGGCGCTGGGGATCGAGCCTCACCTCGGAAGGCAGGCGGACGAAGCCGCCGTAGACGTGGACCGGACCGGGCAGCTCCGGAACGTCGTGAGCCTCGATCCGGAAGCCCCGGTAGCCCAGGTCCGGCGGCGTCGGCTCCCGCGCGCCCTGCGCACGCGAAAGGGAGGCGATCCGCCGGACCAGCTCCAAGGTCTGCGCGTCGGAGAGCACCCAGCGCGGATTCGGGCGGCCGGAGAACACATCCAGGATGACTTCGACGGGCATGGCTGATCCAAGCAAGGTTACTTAATGACGACGTGCCGGTTGGTGATCATATAGCTGCAGAACGTCGTATAGGGACCCCGGTTCGCCGTCTTGGGATCGGTGATGGTATGGCCGCCGTTGTCCACGTTCCGAGCCGCGGTTCCTCCAGGCTTGTGCGACCAGCAGCCGTTCGCGTCCTGCCGGTACCAATGATAATCCGTATTGGGCCAGATCACGAGGGCCACGTACCACCCCTTGCCCGCCGCCAGCTTCGTGCTGAAGCTCGCCGTGGGCACGAGGCCGTCCGCCTGGGCCGCCGGCTGCACCGACGCGCAGGTCAGCTTGGTATACATCTTGCCGTGCGCCCGGCCCGGCTGCGCGAACGTGTTGGTCCGCTGGTCGTTCGCGTAGTTGTAACAGTTGTTGTAGGGCTGCACGGTAGGGATGTTCCACAAGCCGGGATTGTAGGCGGGCGCGTCGGCCGCTTTCGGGGTGCACTTCGACGGCGGGGGGAGCACGATCAGCCGATCGGTCAGATCCCGCAAGGCCTCCTGCGCGGGGACCGCGAGCATGCTGGTGACGTGCTCCCTCACCCCCTTGTCAAACTGCACGGTCGCCGTCTCGAGGAGCCAGGACTCGATCTCGCGGCTCTCGTCGAACAGGCTCAGGTCGGTCCTCCCGGTGTCGACGACGCCGGCATGGACCGCCAGGCGGGTCTCGCCGATCGTCGATTTCGCGTCAGACGCGACGGTGAAGCCGCGATAGCCAAGCCCCCCGACCGACCCCGCGGCCTTGAGGGGTGTCTTGGTTTCGACCTGGTGGACGCGGTCCAACAGCTCGCGGGCCTGCTCGTCGTTCAACAGCCAGGTCGGGTTGGGGCGTCCTGAAAAAACGTTGAGCTGCACTGTGGCTGACATGGGATATCTCCCTTTCCTTGGCGGAGGGACAAGATCGTCCTCACCGCGACTAGGGTCCGGCGCAACCCTCGAGAGAGCCCAACAGAGACGATTACGACCTCCGGGGCGAGCTGAGATAGACTGCGCTTCTGGAATGAGAATCGCATGGGCATTCTTTTAGGGCAAGCTTTTATATGGATGGCAATAAGGAGAGAGATCTAAGCGCGAAACCGGCTCAGGAGCTCCTGGAGCTCTTCGCCGCCGGCAACACCACGCCGGGGGCGGGGAGCGCCGCGGCCCTGATGGGCGCGCTCGCCGCGAGCCTGGCGCAGACCGTGGCGCGCCACACCCTCAAAGCCGCGAGGAGCGGCAAGCGGCGCGAGATCTATGCGCCGTTCCGCGAGCGCGCCGAGGCCCTTCTGGCGCAGGCGGGCGAGCTGGCGGACCGCCTCCGCCGGGCCGTGGACGAGGACGCCGCGGCTTTCGATCGGTTTTGGGCGGAGCGCACAGAGGAGGCGCAGCGGCGCGCGACCGAGGTTCCCATCGAGATCGCGGAGCATTGCCTCGCCGTGGCGCGGATGGGGTTCGAGCTGTGGGAACGGGGAGCCCGGAGCGCCCAGGCCGAGGCGGGCGCCGCCACGCTGGGCGCCCTCGCCGGCGGCGAGGGCGCGGCCCACGTGGCCCATCTCAATCTGAAATTCGCCGGCGCCGGCCACGTTGGCGGAGACGGCTGGGCGGAGCGCCGGAAAGAGGACGTTCGCGCTCTCCGCCGGGGCCTGCGGGACCTCCGCGAGCTCGCCGAGACGCGGATCTACGATCAGGACGAATCGACATGACGGACCGCTATGGCTGCCAGAGCATGGTCGCACCCCTGCGGCGGGTGCTGGTCCGCCGGCCGGATGAGGCGTTCGGCGGCGCCGATCCGGAGCGCTGGCATTACACCACCCGGCCCGATCTGGAAGAGGCCCGGCGCGAGCACGACGCGCTGGTGGAGCTGCTGCGCGGCGCGGGCGCCGAGGTGATCGATCACTCCGAGCCGCAGCCGGACCGGGCGGACTCCATCTTCGTCTTCGATCCCGTCCTGATCACCGAGCGCGGCGCGATTCTTCTGAAGATGGGCAAGGCGCTGCGCCGCGGCGAGGAGGAGGCGCTCGGCCGCCGGCTGGAGGAGATCGGCGTCCCCACCCTCGGCGCGCTGCGGGGCGAGGCCACGGCCGAAGGCGGGGACCTCCTCTGGCTCGACCGCCACACCCTGGCCGCCGGCCAGGGTTTCCGCACCAATGCCGAGGGGTTGCGCCAGCTCCGGGAGATCCTGGCTCCCCTGGACGTCGAGGTCGTCCCCGTCGAGCTCCCCTACTTCGGCGGCCCCGAGGCCTGCCTCCACCTGCTCTCCCTGATCAGCCTGCTGGACGACGATCTTGCGGTGGTCTATCCGCCGCTCCTCCCCGTCTCCTTCTGGCGATTGGTGCGCGACCGGGGGATCCGCCTGATCGAGGTGCCGGAGGAGGAATTCGCCACCCAGGCGCCCAACGTCCTGGCCCTCGCCCCGCGCAAGCTCCTGATGCTGGAAGGCAATCCGATCACGCAGAAGCGCCTGGAGGAGGCCGGCTGCGAGGTCCTCACCTATCGCGGCCGGGAGATCTCGCTCAAGGCGGAAGGGGGCCCCACCTGCCTGACGCGGCCCGTATTACGAGAAGCGATACGGCGGGTGGGGTAGAGGCGGGATCAGGGCAGGGTGCCCACGGTGTGGATCGCGTGGGCGGCGTTGTCGAGCTGGATGGCGTCGTAGCCGACGCTGAACAGCCCGCTGCCGACCATCTTCACGAAGACCCAGGCCTGCGCCGCCGCGGGATCGGACGGCGGCACGGAGCCCGCTGGAGTGACCGCGGTGTTCAGGTCCAGATCGATCCAGCCGAAGTTGTACGGAACTGGGAGGTCGGCGGTGTTGGCCTGGACGCGTTGGGTTGCCTTGGGAAAGGGGACGAAGTTGACCCCTGGAGGCCGGGGGGAGGTCGGGACCTGTACCGGTGCGGAGACGTGCTCCTGCTCGTCGAAGAACAGAGTGCCCTCCTGACTCAGCAGATACCAGCTCGGACCGCCCGAGCCGGACTGACAGGAGAACGGGTCCTGGTCGACCTTGGGATCGCGCCAGACGATGAAGCTGGTGACGGCCGAAAGCGAGCCGCCGACGAGATAGCGGGAGGCGAAATTCGTCCCCAGCGGCCGGCGGTTGTCCGCCGCCGTCCAGTTGACGTAGCGGCCGTAGAACGTGTACTTGCCGGCGGTCGAGGTCTCCGGATCGCTGGCGTCGGCGACGATGTGGACCAGCGGGTTCCCCTCCGCGGCGCCGGTGGCGGGGTTGAGGTAGAAGTAGTCGCCCCAGAGCACGTTCTGGTTCGTGGCGTCGCCGTTGCCGCCCGCCACGAAATAGCCCGGGTCGCCGGGATACCGCAGAGTGCAGTTGCTCACCGTGTCGACCGTGATGTAGCCGCGCGCGATGTT
>QHVW01000997.1 GCA_003223675.1 Acidobacteriota bacterium | reverse complement strand
GGCGCTGGGATCGACGCTGGGATTGCCTGCCCCCTGGCCCGGGCGTTGGTCCGCCAGGACCGGGAGGGCCAGGAGGACGAACAGAATGGCGAGAACGAGAGCCTTGGGCTTCAGGGTCATGATGCGTCTCCTCTAAAATGGCGGGACCTGCCGGAATTTCCGCCTCCGGATCACCCTTCCAGGATAGCCCAAAGGGGGCCGATCCTCCAGCTATTCCCGCCTTCGCCGGGCCGTAAACCCCATCTGCACCGCGATCCCCACCAAGGCCAGGATCAGCAGGAGCATCTTCGCCACCCCGGGCCGGGGGTGAAGCGCCCCCACGATCAGGTCGGACCCGGCCAGCGACGACAGGATGACCAGGGCGAGGTCGAACAGCGCCATCGCCAGGACCGCGGCGATCACCCCCGCGATCACGAAGATCAGCAGGTCGCCGCCTCGGGCATGCGCCATGTGCAGCCCGAAGAGCTGGACGGCGAACCACCCGCCGGCGAAGAACCCCGCCACCGCGATCGCCACCCATTGCAGGAAGATCGCCAGCACGATCCCGACGATGCCGGCCAGGATCGCCAGCAGCCAGCGCCCAGACGGCTGGGCCGCCGAATACGGCTCGAACCACCGGTAGACGGTGATGAAGCCCACCAATCCCACGAACAGCCAGAACAACCGCCGGCCCGCCACCAGCAGGACGAGCCCGGCGAGGAGAGCCAGAAGAGGAGTCTCGGGTCCAATCATCGCGCCACCTCCAGGAGAAGGGTACGTTGGATGGGGGGTGGAGGTTCTGGGGGGTTCGGCGGGCAGGATACCTGTTCCGATTGGGCCGCCTTGCGCGGTCAAGCCTTTGACTCCGAGGAGCAGGTAACCGATACTTCTAATGGAGGCTCGGCCCAGGGGCTGCTTTCGGGTGGCTCTAAAGGCGTTGCCTCCTTTATTATCCACTTTGCCTGGCCACGTACTGATCTGGCACGAAAACATTCCTTGCCAGGACGTTCCAATATCTCAGACAGGTTGGTCGGTTTCTCCAGTTTCGGTTGGAGGCATCCCCGCCACATCCGCAGCGCCAACCTCCTGCGGCTTGGCGCCCCTGATCAACAACCACAGCGTGAGCGCGATCTCCGCGAAGACGGCAGGCTGGGAGATCGAAAATAGCTGGCGTTGATATTGCGGCCACAGCACGCCGGTGGCGCTCTGGGCAACCCAGGCGAAGCCGCCGAGCGCGAGCCATACGCCCAGAAAGCGCGGCAGGAAACGCGACCTGTACACAAGCACGGCCAACGGGAAGAGCCAGGCTCCCCACAGCGTCTCGGCGGCGATGTTCTCCTGGCCTCGCAGCTTCAGAAACAGCACCGCCAGCGCGTCTTGCTGAGGCTTGTCGAAGACGGACAAGAAGCTGGCTCCACGCACGACCAGCAGCGCGGCAAGGTCGCACACCACGCCGACAAAGAAGAGGAGCGCCGGCATGACGCCCCCAAAGATCACGACGAGCACGGCGAGGTGCCGGTCCACTCCCGCGAACAACCGATAAAAGGCCAGAGTGAGGAGGACCAGGACGACCGCGCCCGCCAGGTCGGCGATGACGCCCAGGCGAAAGAGCAGCTCGTGCGCCGCGATTAGATGAGGCGCAAGGGGCCTAGGACGATCAGGAACAGATACCAGAGCCCGGCCACTCTTCCTGGGTTTTGGGTAGCCCGCATTGATCACCTGGCATGAGGCTTGTCATGGTTCTGGTCTTTCGGCGTAACGCTGACCTTCCCGGAGCATTCTTCAACCTCGATTCGTATCTGCCCCGCGGACCCGAAGCGCTCTTCGAAGTCGCGCTTGTTCCGATCCCACTCCGGGCCCAGCGTCTCACACCGCGTGACGAGGACAAAGATCTCAGTGTCATTGGCCACGGCAAGCAGAGGAGGGCTCTTCGTGAAGCCTATGCCGTTCTTGAGCAGAAGAGGGTCACACACAGAGCCGAAACAATGAAACCATTTCTCTAACGCCTTATCCCGGGCATCTTTGTCAGGATAAGAGTAGGCATGAATCCATATTGTGTGATGAGCGACGATGTCACCGTAGGCTTGAGAGGATTTCTTGCGGAGCGCCACCGACTTGAACGATTCGTAGCCGGTTGCCCGGAGGCCAAAGGGCGGTGGGTCATCCGGGCGGGCTTCGTCGTACTCAGGCGCGTACCGATGGATGAGCTGCTCAATACGATTTTGCAGGATGGTCGCGGGAGAAGCAAAGAGCGCGCTCGCGCACAGCAGGCCGG
Organism: Acidobacteriota bacterium; assembly: GCA_003223675.1. Classification (GTDB taxonomy): domain Bacteria; phylum Acidobacteriota; class Thermoanaerobaculia; order Multivoradales; family UBA5704; genus DATARR01. The sequence continues at coordinate 1,149 of QHVW01000997.1, read as the reverse complement.
CGACAAAAAGGTGCAAGGTGAACCGCATAGCTACTCCCTCCATCCTGGAAACCGAGCGCTGCCCACTCCCGGCACCAGCCAAGCCAGGAGCTGCGTCAGCACACCTCGTGCTTATCGTATACGCATCCCGCGGGCGGAAGTTTAGGAGCGCAGTTTCCCGCGCGCGGCACCCTTGTCTCTTGGAGGGCGCCCCACCGGCGCCTCCGCATCAGAAAGGAGAGTGTTTGTGTTACGTAAGCTCCTGACCCTCCTCTTCCTGTCCGGCCTGTCCGCTCTGGCTCTGGCGCCGCGGGCGAACGCGATCCACCCACCCCCGCCATTTGACTGCGAGTGCGCCCCCCTGGACGGCCAGTACTGCGGCTCCGACGGCGTCACCTACGACAGCCCCTGCATGGCGGGCTGCGCCGGCGCCACCGTCGTGCATAGTGGACCCTGTAGGGGCGGCCCTGCGTGGCCGCCCTGCTATCCCACCCCGCCGGGTAGCCCCCGCCCTCCCTCCTCCGCGCGCGCCTCCCACCTCCGGGAGTGTGGAGCCTCCTTGCCGGACCGCAGTACAAAGGAGGACAGTCCAGGAGGAGGAAATCCCCCATGCAATTGACGATGCTCTCAGAGAGCCCGCGGCCTCATTCCGGAATGAGCCGCCGGGACTTTCTCCGCGTCTGTTCCCTCGCGGCGGCGGCCGTGGGCCTCCCCGGCACGGCGGCGAAAGCGTTCGCTGAGACCGTGGCCAAGGGCAAGCGCCCCTCCGTCATCTGGCTCTCCTTCCAGGAGTGCACCGGCTGCACGGAATCCCTGCTGCGCACGAGCCATCCGGCTCTCGACGAATTGATCGTCGATCTGATCTCTCTCGATTATCACGAAGCGCTCCTCGCCCCCTCCGGCCATCTGGCCGAGGAGGCCCGCAAGAAGGCCATGCGGGAGAACGACGGCAAGTACATCCTCGTCTGCGAGGGAGCCATTCCGACCAAGGACAACGGGATCTACTGCAAGATCGGCGGGCGCACCGCCCTCGACCTGGTGAAGGAGGCGGCGGACCACGCCGGCGCCATCATCGCGATCGGCTCCTGCGCCTCGTTCGGCGGCATCGCGGCGGCCGACCCCAACCCGACCGGCGCCCAGGGGATCCCCCAGGTGCTCGCGGGCAAGACG
>QHVW01000156.1 GCA_003223675.1 Acidobacteriota bacterium | reverse complement strand
CTTGGGCTGGAGCTCGACGGCTTTCCGGGCCTCCTGCACGGCCTCGGCGGAGCGGCCGGTCACCTCCAGGACGATCGCGTACCAGAGGTGCGGCGTCGCCCGCTGGGGATCGAGCTCCAGGGCCCGCCGGAGCTCGGTCTCGGCGCCGGCGAAGTCCCAGTCGCCGTGCAGCTTGACGAACCCCAGCGCGGCGTGCGCGGCGGCCAGATGCTCGTCGAGGCCGATCCCGCGGAGGGCGGCCTCGCGGGCGCCGCGGTAATCGAAGAGCAGGGCGCGCGCCTCGGCCAGGCCCGCCCAGGCGGGCGCGAACGCGGCATCGGCGGCGGTGGCCCGCTCGAAGTCCTGGACCGCCGCGCGGAGGTCGTTGGCGGTGCGGTGGCCCAGGTGCTCCTGGCCTTTGGCGAAGGCCTCCGCCGCCGGGGTGGGCGGCTCCGCGGCCGCGGCCATGGCGACCAGCAACGCACATCCTGCCTGGAGGACGATCTTTCGCATTGCGAGCAGTATAGCGCGATGGAAGCGGCGGGTTCTGTATGATCCCCGGATGCCTGAGACCTCACGACAGCTCATCGCGATGGGCGGCGGCGGATTCAGCGTGGAGCCGGAGAATCTGACGCTGGACGAATACGTGCTGGCGGCCGCGCGGGTGGAGACGCCCGCCGTGGGCTTCATCGCCACGGCCAGCGGCGACTCCGAGCTCTATATCGATCACTTCTACGCGTCGTTCTCGACCCTCCCCTGCCGCCCCTCCCATCTGTCGCTCTTCAGCCGGACCCCGGATCTCCGGGCGTATCTGCTGGCCCAGGACGTGATCTACGTCGGCGGCGGCAACACCAAAAGCCTGCTGGGGGTCTGGCGCGAGTGGGGTTTGCCGGAGCGGCTGCGGGAGGCGTGGGAGGCGGGCGTCGTGCTCGCCGGGGTGAGCGCCGGAGCCGTCTGCTGGTTCGAGCAGGGGCTCTCGGACTCTTATGAAGGGGATCTCCGGGTCATCCAGGGGCTCGGATTTCTGACCGGGAGCTGCTGCCCCCACTACAGCGGCGATCCCGAGCGCCGTCCCAAGTATCACCGGCGGCTGAGCGCCGGTGAGATCGCCCCCGGGCTCGCCATCGACGACAGCGCGGCGGTCCATTTCATCGGCGATCAGATCCATCGCGTGGTCGCCTCTCGGCCGGGGGTCACGGCGTACCGGGTGGGGCTGGAAAATGGAGAGGTGCGGGAGGAGCCGCTGGCGGTTGAGCATATAGTGTGAGGGCTCGGGATGTGCCCCGCGCACGGACTGACAGGGGGTGGAAGATGGTCAAGCTCGCGCTCTACGTTCGACTGGAGGCCAAGCCGGGGAAAGAGCAGGAGGTCGCCGACTTCCTCCGTTCGGGCCTGCCGCTGGTGGAGGAGGAGCCGGCGACGGTCGCCTGGTTCGGCATTCAGATGGGGCCCTCGACCTTCGGCATCTTCGACGCGTTCCCGGACGAGGCCGGCCGGGAGGCTCACCTCTCCGGCAAGGTCGCCGCCGCGCTGATGGCGAAGGCGCCGGACCTGCTCGCGGAGCCGCCGAAGATCCAGAAGGTGGACGTGCTGGCGGCGAAGCTGGACGAAAAACTTGAAAGGAGTCCGGTATGAAGAAGAGCCTGAAAAAGCTGACCCTCACCCGGGAGACCCTGCGGGGCCTCGAGACCTCCCAGCTCACGAAGGCCAATGGCGGCCTCCCATCCTCCGGCACGTTCTCCTACACCATCGTGGCTGAGGACTGCTGCGTCGGATGCACTCGCTGAGAGGGGCATCCTCCTCAAGGACCGCAAGGGATCAGCAGGGCTTTTTCGTCCTTGTTGTCCTTGCAGTCCTTGGGGTCCTTGATTCACCCGCCCTCAGACCTCCGGCGGGATGGTGGGCCGGAGCGCGCGAGAGCGCGGCGGCGCCGCCGCCCCTGCCGTTCCCATGGCATCGTTTCCTCCTCGGGTTCCTCGTCATGCTCGCGCTGAGCGGGCTCTGCGGCTGGATCGCCGTCCGGCTCCACGCGATGGAAGCGCTGGGGGCCGCGTTCGGCAGCGTGTCCGCCGTGCTCGCCGATCCACACTTGGGGCTGCCGCTCGCCGGAGCCGGCGTTGCGCTCGCCGGCACGTACCTGCTGGTCCGGCTGACGCTCGGCTTCACAGGGGCGAGCCGGTGAGCGAAGAAGACCGGGAGCTCCGATTTCGCATCACCGTCGTCTCTCCTCCTCCTGGAGTGACGTTTGGCCTGCAGCGCGGGAAGGGCGCTCTCGTTCCCCCAGCCCAGGCTACGAACGAGTACCTTTCCTTCGACTTCACCCTGCGTGTCGACATCGGCAAGGACGGCAGGCCGAATTTCCTCGGTCCCTTCGCGCAGGGTCCCCCCGCCGGCCGGTTCGTCTACGTCAATTCGGGGACCTCCGCGGGCCAGGCCGATTCCTGCTGGACGCGGCGAGCGAAGGTGCCCCTGACCGGCATCGGGTGGCGGCTGATCGAGCGGGCCCTCGCCGGCACGGATACCCTCCTGGAGGTCCAGATCGACGGCAAGGCGAAAGATGGCGGCCCCGCGTGCGCGACCGTTCCGCTGCTCGATGACGGGTGGAGGATCTCCGTTCCTTGATCGGCAGCGAGATCACGATGAGCGTGCTGGCTTCGGAGTGGGGTGAGTGACGAATCCACGATTCGGTCCCGGATTCGGCTTGACAGAGCCTTTATTTTAAAATATCCTCGAAATCCTATCGAGGCGGTGCTGTCGTCCTCGGATCCGGCGCCGCCATGGCTTCACCGTACGTCTACGAAGAGGAACGAAGTATGCGCCGTAAGCTCCTGATGCTCGCTGCTCCCCTGGCCCTCCTGCTTGCTTCGCTGTCCGCTCCGGCATCGGCTCTGGCCAACTGCAGTTGCCAGTACTGCGCCACTCACGGTCCCGACATCGTCTGCAAGCTCCCCGACGGCTCCACCACGAACTGCGTGGGCTACACCTCGAGCTTCTGCCTGTAGTCCCTGAGTCGCTCGCCGCCCTGAGCGGGCTCGCCCCGCTCAGGGCTGGCTTCTCCTCCGAGCCGGACGCATATCCGCTCCCCTCCGTATAATCTCCCGTATGTCCGGAAGCCTGGATCGCCGGCGGTTCATCTTTCTCTCCACCCTGGCGGCGGCCCATGCGGCCGTGCCGCGCGTCGTAACGACGGCCGCGGCCGTTCCGTCCCACTGGGACGGGTACGACAAGGCGATCCTCATCGACGCCCTGGGTGGACCTGGAGGAAGCGGCGACGGCTCTCTGACGGCGGCCCAGATCGCCGACATCCGGTCCTCGGGGCTCACCGCCGTGAACCTCACGGTCGGCGCCCTGGGCAGCGGCGCGGACGTCTTCGAGCAGACCTTCAAGACGATCGGGGCCTGGGAGCGGGAGATCGACGCGCACCCGGACGTCCTGATGAGGATCAAGTCGGCCGCCGACCTCGAGCGGGCCAAGGAGAGCCGAAGGCTGGGCATCATCTACGGCTTCCAGGACGCCACGCCGCTCGGCGACGACCCCGGCCGGGTGGAGCTGTTCAGCCGTTTCGGGGTGAAGATCATCCAGCTCACCTACAACCGGCGGAACCTCCTCGGCGACGGCTGTCTGGAGCCCGCCAACGCGGGCTTGAGCCGGCTGGGCCAGCAGGTGGTGGAGCGGATGAACGAGCTCGGGGTGCTGGTGGACCTCAGCCACTGCGGCCACCGCACGACCCTGGACGGCATCGCGGCGTCCAAGAAACCGGTGGCGATCACCCACGCCGGCTGCGCCGCCATCGCCGACCTCCCCCGCAACAAGACGGACGAGGAGCTGCGCCGGCTCGCCGACAAGGGGGGCGTGATGGGGATCTACTTCATGCCCTTCCTGCGCACGAAGGGGCAGCCGACGTCGGCGGACCTGATCCGGCACATCGAGCACGCCGTGAACGTGGCCGGCGAGGACCACGTGGGGCTGGGGACGGACGGCGGGATCTCCGGCATCGAATTGACCCCCGAATTCATTCAGCGGCACCGCGAGAACGTCCTGGAACGGCGGCGCCAGGGGATCTCCGCGCCGGGCGAGGAAGTGGACGTCTACACCTTCCTCCCCGACCTCAACACGCCGCGCCGCTTCGAGACCCTGGCCGCGATGCTGCGGGAGCGGGGGCACTCCCAGGCGCGGATCGAGAAGATCCTCGGCGGCAACTTCGCGCGGCTGTTCCGGGAGGTCTGGCAGACCGCCTGACCGGGAACCGGATGCCTCTCCCTCCAGTCCAACCCAAGTAGAAGGATCTACTTGGGGAGGAGGGGCCATGAAAAAGCTGATTCCGCTGCTGCTGGTGCTGCTCCCGGCGGCGGCTCTCGCGCAGACCGGCGGCGGCAAGGAACCGTCGCCGAAGGCCGGGCGGTACAACACGCCCGAGTCCGCGTCCCCGGGCTCGACGGTCGTCTTTCCGGACTTCAAGCTGAGATTCCTGGGGGCTCACGGGCTCCCGGATAGCGACCTCCCTCTCCACCTGTACGACTACGAGCTCGAGAGCCGTTCCGGGAAGAAGGCGACGGTCACCTACGCCACGACCGGTGACATCGGGCCGAAGCCGTTCTGCTTCGAGGGCCGGGCCTATGTGCTGGAGCTCTTCCAATCCGATAAATTCGGCCGGCTCGGGCCCTACGGATTCGTCCTCTGGCAGCAGCCGAAGGGGACGCCGTGCGACGAAAAACAGGGCACCGCCAGCTCCAAGGAAAAGGACCCGTCATGAAATATAAAGCGTTGGTACCGGCTCTGCTGATCTTCGCCATCGCCGGAGCCCGCGCGCAGGAGCCCGTCAAGGCGGAGCTCGACGCGCCGTTCGCCCTGGCCGTCGGAGAGACGGCGCGGCTGGAATCCGAGAATTTCGAGGTCACGCTCCGCTCGATGTCCGACGACTCGGGCTGCGACGATCCCAAGGACTGCTCGAGCATCCTGTTCAAGGGGACGCTCCTGACCCGTCACGGCGAGAAGAAAGAGATGGCGCAGATCATGGCCTTCTTCGCGCCCGACAGGCCCTACACCATGACCTACGAAGGCTACCAGGTGCAGATGACCGCCATCCGCCGCCCCGACCCCAAGGGGCCGCTCTACGCGACGTTCCGGGTGGTAAAGGCGGCGGAGGGGGAGGGGGAGAAGCAGGAGTAGCAAGGACCTAAAGGACCAAAACGACCCAAAGGACATAAAGGACACACCCTGGACATCCTTGCAGTCCTTTTGGTCCCTTTGGTCCTTTAGGTCCTTGCTCTAAAACATATACGCCAGCGCGAACGCCACCTGCGCCCCCATCATCATCAGATACATGTGCCTCCAGGACGGGTGGTTCTCCGTCTCGGTGAGGGACTTGGGATCGCGCAGGATCAGCCAGACCGTGTAGGCGCCCCAGACCGTGAAGACCAGACCGAAGGCGGTGAGGATCCAGGGGTTGCCGGTGAGGATGGGGTGGGACGGGTTCCGCGGATCGCGCAGGTACGCCCCCAGCGGCACGAAGAGCCAGGGGATGATGAAGAAGGGGCTGATGATCCACGCCGCCTTCTGGGCGCCGTAGAGGATCGGCAGCGTCCGGCAGCCGCCGGCGCGGTCCCCCTCCATGTCCGCGAAATCCTTGGTCGAGGCGGCGCCGACCAGGAAGAGGCCGATCACCCCGCCGATGTACCAGGGCTCGGTGAAGCTCACGTGGGCCACCATGGCCCAGCCCGCCACCTTGAGCAGCACCCCGCGCGGGATGGCGATCGTGAGGTTGGCGAGCATGCCGCGGACCTTCGTCCGTCCCAGCTCCGGCGCCGAGTAGATGAAGGTGAAGAGCAGACCCGCCAGGTAGATGAAGAAAGTCACGTGCTCGCCCAACGGTGCCGTGAGCTTCGCGCGCAGGGTGTTGTGGGGAAACGGCACCACCAGCCAGGTGGGGATCAGCGCCAGGGCGTAGAGAATCCAGGAGAAGATCCAGGCCTCGCGTAGCGAGAGGGCGCCGGTGACCAGCGGCCGGGTGGGCTTGTTGAGGCGGTCGATCTCCAGGTCGTAGATCTGATTGATCGCGTTCGAGGCCGCGTTCATGAAGCTGGCGCAGAGGGAGCCGAGGATCACCGTGAGCACCACGGGCAGGGTGACGTTGCGCGAAGGGTCCGGGTTGTGGACCGAGCCGAAGGCGCAGATCGAGCCCGAGACGATGCCCAGGAGCGGCGGCAGCAGAGTGAATGGACGCGCGAGCTGCGAGTAGAGCGAGAGCTTGGACAAGGGAAAGACCTCAGACGACCCAGGCGTAGAAGGCCGCGGCGACCAGGGCCCCCACCAGGGTGTTCAGGAAATTGAGCGCTTCGTTGTCGAGGAGCCGGCGCTTTTCGAGCGCGGCGCCCACGACACTCTCGAACGTGGTGCCCACGAAGGCGGCGAAGACGACCACCGCCACCCCCTTCCACGGGAACAGGCCCAGCGCCGCGCCGAGGGCGGCGATCACCAGCGAGGCGAGGATGCCGGCGAGGGTGCCTTCGAGGGAGACGGCCCCCTCCGTGCCGCGCGGCACCGGGCGGAAGGTGGTGGCGAGATAGGTGCGGCGGCCCAGGAGCTGGCCGATCTCGCTCGACGAGGTGTCGGCGGCGGCGGTGGCGAAGGCGCCCGCGAAGGTCAGGGCGAAGAGCACGGGGTAGGGCGTCATTGCCGCGAATATTGCGCAGGCGGTGGCCACGCCGGCATTGGCGAGGGCGTGGCGGGCGCCGCGGCGCCCCTTGTCCTCCTGGGCGAGCTGGGCGGCGGCCTTCTTGCGGTAGCCGAGCTTGGTGGCGGCGCTGCCGATCACGAAGAAGGCCATCAGCAGCAGGTACCCCCGCCAATCCAGAAAGGCGTAGATGAGGAAGCCCACCAGGAAGCCGGCGATCACGCCCGAGCGGTTCACCGTGCGGGCGGCGTAGGCCGCGCCGGCCAGCGCCGCGTTCACCGCGGCGGCGAGGAGCAGCCGCAGGGCTAAGTGGGGATCGGCCAGGAAGGGCCCCCAACGCCCCTGGGTGAGCACGAGCCCGAGCAGGAAGAGGCCGGAGACCAGCGGCACGCCGAGGTTGTCGTCCAGCCCCTGGGGGAGCGATTCGAGGGCGGCGGCGAGGAGGGCGGTGAGGAAGCAGGCCGCGAAGGCGAAGGCCCAGCCGTAGGAGCGCCCCTGGTTCGGCGCCGTCCAGACCAGCAGCGCGGCCGCGGCCACGGTGCCGAAGAGGACGTAGGCGAGCGAGCCGATCCAGCTCTTGCGGGGGTTCCAGGGGAGCCGCCGCTGCCCGAATTGGATGCCGGCGACCGAGGCCATGCCGTCGCCGAAGGCGAGGATCCCCCAGGCCGCCGCCGCGACCTCCAGCCGGCGGTAGAAGACCAGGATCAGCAGCAGCACCGCCAGCGGATAGAGGACGATGCCGAGCGAGGCGCCGGACTCCACCTCGTGCTGCCGCCAGAGCCGCCGCCCGCCGATATGGGGGAGGACGAAGAGATTGAGGCCGAGGGCGCCGAGGGCGAGGAGGGCCGAATACAACGGCCCGAGATAGCGCAGGGAGAAGGCGATCAGCCCCACCCCCATGTGGACCGACTTGCGGGCCAACTCGCCGCGATTGAGCCCCATTACTTCTTGGTCTCCATCTGGCCGCTCTCGCGCAGCCAGGCCACGGTCGCGGCGAGCCCCTCGGCGAAGGGACGCCCGTGATAGCCGAGCTCCCTCTCCGCGGTGGCCGAGCTGTAGGCCCAGTCGTGCTTGTAGATCTCGACGAGGTCGGGGGTGAGCTGCGGCGTGGTGCCGCGCATCCGGGCCCAGGCCTTCTGCACGGCGCCGGCCGCCTTGGCGATCCCGTCCGGGAAGCGCAGGGTGGGGATCTTCGCGCCGGTCAGCCGGCCCACCAGGGGGTAGAAGTCGCCCAGCGTCACGTTCTCCCCGCCCAGGACATAGCGGCCACCCGGCGTGGGCTTCTCCAGGGCGAGGGCGACGCCGCGGGCCACGTCGTCCACGTAGACGTAGTTCCAGCGCCGCTCCGGTTTGCCGATCAGGCCCGGAAGGCGGCCGTGGACGAGGTCCAGGATGTGCCGCACCACGATGTTCCCCTCGGTCATCTCCCCGGGGCCGTAGATCACGCCGGGGTAGACCACGCCCAGCGGCGCGCCGTCCGCGATGGCCTGGCGAGCTCGGCGGTCCGAGAGGGTCTTGGTGCGCTCGTAGTCGTTGATCCAGGCGCGGTCGCGCGGCTCGGCCGACTCGTCGAGCACGCCGCCGTCCGTGGGCCCGAGAGCGATGAAGCTGGAGACGTAGAGGATGCGCTCCACGCTCCCCGACGCCTCGGCCGCGGCGAGCACGTTCTCCAGGCCGCCGACGTTGATGCGGTCGAACTCCTCGCGCGGCGCGAGGATCTTGACCAGGGCCGCGGCGTGGACCACGGCGTCGCACCCCTGGAGGGCGCGGTCGAGGCTGGCGCGGTCGGTGACGTCCCCCTCGGCGAATTCGACGCCGGCCGGGAAGCGCTCGCGGGAGGAGCCGCGGCGCACCAGCAGGCGCAGGGAATGCCGGGGGGTGAGCTCGGAGACGATCCGCCGGCCGAGGAAGCCGGTACCGCCGGTGGCGAGAATTTTCATAGTGATTTTGGATTTTGGATTTTGGATTTTGGATTCGGATACGCCAGGCTCAGCGGTTCCAGAAAACCGCCGGCCCGGCAATCCAAAATCCAAAATCTAAAATCCAAAATCCCTCCAAATATCTGTTAGTGCGTCGTCCAGGCTCCGGCGAGGCTCCCAGCCCAGGGCGCGGAGGCGGCCGGCGTCGCCGGAGAGGTACGGGATGTCGAACGGCCGGGGAGGGTAAACCCCCTCATTCACCTCGGCGCGGACGCCCGAGATCGCCAGCAGGCGCGCCAGGGCGTCGCGCATCGGCACGGCCTTGCCGCTCGCCAGATTGTAGATCCCTCCCCGTTCGCCCTTCTCCGCCAGCAGGCGGTAGGCCGCGGCGCCGTCGTCGACGTGGGTGAAGTCCCGCGCGGTGGAGAGGTCGCCCACCTTCAGCACCGCTTCCTGCTCGCCGCGGCGGATGGCGGCAAGCTGCCGGGCCCACGAGGCGAGCGCGAAGTTGGGCGCCTGCCCCGGGCCGATCAGATTGAACGAGCGGACGATCACCGCGCTATGGGCCAGGGCGATGCGCTCCGCCGCCGCCTTGGTGAGCGCGTAGGGGGTCTGTGGAGCCACCGGACGGGATTCGACGATCGGCTGCTCGTCGCGCGGCACGCTGCCGTATACGTCGGCGCTCGACGCGATCACCACCGGGGGATTTCCGAAGGCGGCGGCGGCGCGGACCACGTTCTCGGTCCCCACGATGTTGACCCGGTAGTAGTGAGGCATTCGCTCCCACTTCCAGGACTCGCCGATGTGGGAGAGGCCGGCGAGGTTGACGACGGCGTCGGGATCGGCCTCCCGCATCACCCGCTCCATGGCGGCACGGTCCAGGAGGTCGGCCTCGAAGAGCTCCACGCCGGGAATGTCCGGGCGCGCCTCGATATAGGTGCCGCTCACCCGGTCCTCCCCCGCGAGGAGGAGCCGGGCGAGCCGCGAGCCCACGAAGCCGGCGACGCCGGTGATCAGGACGTGCATCAGGCCGTGCGCTTGCGGCGGGCCAGCGTCTGGCGCCAGTAGTCGAGCAGGTCGCGGACGGTCTGCTCGAACGGGATGCGCGGCTCCCAGCCGGTGTCGGCCCGGAACTTCGAGCTGTCGCCGATCAGGATCTCGACGTCCGAGGGGCGGAGGCGCTCCGGATCGACCTCGATCTTGACCTCGACGGTCGAGTAGGAGAGCACGAGGTTGAGCATGTCGCGGATGGTGATCCCCTTGCCGCTGGCGATGTTGTAGACGTCGCCCGGCCTGGCCTTGGTGACCGCCAGCCAGTAGCCGCGCACCATGTCGCGCACGTCGGTGAAGTCGCGGATGGCGTCGATGTTGCCCACCCGGATGACCGGCTCCTGGAGACCCAGCTCGATGGCCGCCACCTGGCTGCAGAAGTTGGAGGTGACGAAGACCTGCCCCCGCCGGGGACCGGTGTGGTTGAAGCCGCGGGTGCGCACCGCCCTGATGCCGTAGCTCTGGAAGTACTGGTAGCCGAGGTAGTCCTGGGCGACCTTGGAGACGGCGTAGGGGGAGAGCGGCCGCAGGGGGTTGGTCTCCCTGATCGGCGTCTCGTCCGGCAGCACCAGGCCGTACTGCTCGCTGGAGCAGGCGATCTGGATGACGGGGTCGAGCTTGAGGGCGCGCACCGCCTCGAACAGGTTGGTCTGCCCGGTGACGTTGGTGACGATGGTGTCGTTGGGCGCGTTCCAGCTCGACGGCACGAAGCTCTGCGCGGCGAGGTGGAAGATGTAGTCGGGGCGGGTGATCTCCAGCGCCCGGTGCATCGAGGTGTAGTCGCGCAGGTCGGCCTCGACGAGCTTGATGTGCTTGTCGAGGTGCTCCACGTTGTCCATGCGGCTGCGCCAGCGGAAGGTGCCGAAGACCTCCACGTCCGGATGCTCCGCCAACAGATATTCCGCCAGGTGGGACCCGGCGAATCCGGTGATGCCGGTGATCAAAGCCCTCATCGATTCTTCTCCTTCCTCAGCCAGGCCAGCGTCTCCACCAGGCCACATTCCCAGGGCTCCACGCGCCGGCCGGCGATCGTTTCAAAACGCCCGACGTCCAGGACCGAGTAGGCCGGACGGCGGGCGGGACGGGGAAATTCCGCGGAGGTGACCGGGACCACCTCGGCCACGCCGGACCACAGGCGGGCGATCTCGACCGCGAAAGCGTACCAGGATACGGGCTCCCGGTCCTGATAGTGCACGGTCCCGGAGGCCTGCCGCGCCGCCAGGTCGAGCAGCGCGCGGGCGAGCGACGGGGTCGAGGTGGGGCACCCCTCCTGGTCGGTCACCACGCGGAGCGGCAGGCGTCCGGCCTCGATCAGCCCCACCATGGTGGCCACGAAGTTGTGGCCGCCGGGTCCGAACAGCCAGCTCGTCCGCACCACCAGGGAGCGCTCCCAGGCCAGAGCCCGGCGCTCCCCCGCGAGCTTGCTCTCGCCGTAGACCGAGAGCGGCGCCGTGGGCGCGTCCTCGCGGTAGGGGGTCCGGGCCGCGCCGTCGAACACGTAGTCGGTCGAGACGTGGACCAGCCGCGCCCCCGCCCGTTCCGCCAGGGCGGCGGCGTGGGCCACCCCTTCGCCGTTCACCGCGAAGGCCCGCTCCCGGTCGGTCTCGGCGGCGTCGACCTTCGTATATGCCGCGCAGTTGACCACCACCTCGGGCCGGAAGCGCTCCGCCCATTCCAGGAGGGGATCGCGGCGGCAGAGGTCGGCCTGGGAATGGGAGAGGCCGAGGGCGGACCAGCCGCGCGACCGCGCCTCGGCCACCACGGCTCTCCCCAGCATGCCGGTGCCACCCAGGACCAGGCACCGCATCTAGGTGATCCCCACCTCCGAGTTGTCGCCGAGCATGAAGCGGTAGGCCTTCGGCTTGAAGTCGGTCTTCACGATGCGTACGTTGCGGCCGATCAGCGAGCCGTCGATGCGCAGCGGGATGTCGCGGATCTCGGAGTCGGCGAGCACGATCGAGTTCTCCAGCTCGCAGCAGACCAGGGTGCAGCGCTCGCCGATCGAGGTGTAGGGGCCCACGAAGGCGTTCTCCAGCCGCGTGCCGTCGCCGATCACCACCGGCCCGCGCACCAGCGAGTCGACCAGCTCGACCCCTTCGCCGAGCTGTACCCGGCCCTCGATGCGGCCGCCGCGGCCGACCTCCTGGATGTTGGCGCCGCGCCGGGTCTCCAGGCTTTCGAGCACGATGCGGTTCGCCTCCAGCATGTCCTCCAGCTTGCCGGTGTCCTTCCACCAGCCGCGGACGATGTGGGGATGGACATCCAAGCCGCGATCGATCAGGTCCTGGATGGCGTCCGTGATCTCGAGCTCGCCGCGGGCGGAGGGCTTGATCCGCTTCACCGACTCGAAGATGCGGGCGTCGAACATGTAGACGCCCACGAGAGCGAGGTTGCTCTTCGGCTCCCTGGGCTTCTCGACCAGGCGGCGGACCTTCCCCTCCCGGTCGAGCTCGGCGACGCCGAACTGCTCCGGGTTGGGGACCTCGGCGAGCAGGATCTCGGAATTGCAGCCGAGCTCCTGGAATTCCGAGACCAGCGCGGCGATGCCGCCGGCGATCAGGTTGTCTCCCAGGTACATGACGAAGGGGGAATCCTGGAGGAAATCCTCGGCGATCAACACGGCGTGGGCGAGGCCGAGAGGAGCCTCCTGGGGAATGTAGGTCACCCGCGCGCCGAACCGGGAGCCGTCGCCCACCGCGGCGCGGATCTCGGCCCCGGTCTCGCCCACGATGATGCCGATCTCGGTGATCCCCGCCGCCACGATCGATTCGATGGCATAGAAGAGCACCGGCTTGTTGGCGACCGGCACGAGCTGCTTGGCGGAGGTGTAGGTGAGGGGGCGCAGTCGCGTCCCCTTGCCTCCCGAAAGGATCAGGCCCTTCATCGTATCTCCGTAATCCCCCGGCCTACGGCTGGATCGTCGAGCTGCGGCTGTTCAGGTCGAGGAACGTGCCGACGTTCTTGAGCGAGAGCAGGAAGCGGATCTCGCGGTCGCGCACCACCTGCCCCGCCACGCCGGAGACGGGCTGGAAGTCGCGGAATTCCAGCCGCAGGGCATAGCACTGGGCGGTGTAGGTCAGCGCGATCTGATCTTGCTGCAGGAGCTTCTGCTCGAAATCGTAGTTGATCTGCCCCTCGAATTTGAGGTTCCAGATCGGGACGTTGATCACCCCGCTCAGCCGCGCCTGGTTGCTCACCGACCTCTTCGTCTCCGGGACCGCGTTGGTGAACCAGGTGGCGGCGATGGAGCTCCCGGGGCCGAAGCCGTAGCTGCCGGTCAGGCCCGTCGAGGTGATCCCCCGGAAGAGGGTGCCGTAGGTGGCCGTGGCGGTCAGGCTGATCTTCTGCGTCGGGTTGACGCGCAGCAGGGTCTCCAGGGGACCGGCGTTGGAGGTCACCGTGGGATCGAGGATCGAGACCTGCTGGGGCGCCTTGTTGTCGAAGCTGTAGTTGCGGGCGACCTCGAAGAACAGCACCTCGCGGGCCACGCCGGTCTCGGTATCGGGCTTGCCCAGCAGGCGGTTGTCGAGCGCCACGCGGCCGAAATTGAGGCCCGTCTGGTTATCGATCTGGTCGAACAGCGGCGTCTCGAGCTGCGCCTTGTCCGCGATGGCTCCCTGGTAGGTGTAGGTGAAACGGGGCTCGATGATGTGCTTGAACTTCCCCATGTCGCCGATCTTCCAGTTGAAGATCTTGGAGAAGGAGGGGCCGACGATCTCGGCGCCGCCGAAGGGGAAGGTGCGCGTCAGGGTGTTGCCCGTGAACCCTGTCTGGAACTGGTTCAGGGTGTCGCCGTACCAGGTCAGCCGCTCGCCGCCGTTCAGCGACAGGTTGAGCCAGGGGAAGGTCTTCACCGGCAGGGTAAGGGTCGGGAAGAGGTCGAAACGGCCGTACTTCCCCTGGTAGCTGCCGGGCCGCGAAATGTCGAGGTACGAGGCCGTGCTGGCGAGATCCAGGTAGAACGGCGTCTTGCCGATCTGGGTCGAGCGCAGGTGGTACTGGAGCTCGGGGAGCCGGCGCTGCAGGAGCGTGTCGTTCTGCTGGTTGACGAACGTCTCGCGGTCCTCCAGCAGCAGGTTGACCAGATTCGGCCCCCAGTTGCCGGTGACGAAGCCGCGGCTGTCGATGAAGCGCAGGGTGTTGGTGTCGAAGTCGCGCTCGAAGTCGCGGAAGAAGTTGAAGTCCGAGTACTTCTGGTACTGGACGACCGCGCGCATCCCGTCGGGGAGGTCGTTGGTGGTGTGGTCGAGCAGCACCTTCCAGCGCCACGACCGCGTCGTGGGGTCGTAGATCGTCTGGCCGATCAGGCTCCCCTTGGTGCCGGCGGTGGGCGCGTAGCGGAATTCGTTGCCGACGCCGAGGTACCCCTTGGAGTAGGTGTCCAGGTGGACCGTGGTGTCGTAGCTGCGGCCGAGGGTCTGGAAGTAGGCGAGGCCGAGCTGGGCCCCCTTGCGCTGCGAGTAGCCGATGTTGGGGACGAGGAGCCCCGAGCTGCGCTCCCGCTTGACCGGCCAGAGCAGCCAGGGCGTGTAGAGGACGGGCACCTTCTTGACCCGCATCGACGTGCCGTGCAGGTGGGCGTACCCCTCGACCTGGATCTCCGCCTCGCGCACCCGGAAGCTCCAGTCGGGCACCGGCTGCGAGCAGGAGGTGAAGATGCCGTCGCGGATCACGTAGGTGTCCGGCCCGGTCTTCTCCACCTCGTCGCCGGTGAAGTAGTAGTCGGGGGACATCTGCCCCATGGCGTGGCGGATCTTGCCGGTCTTGGTCTCGAGGTTGAACGTCAGCGAGTCGCCGCTCAGCCGCCGGGGCCCCTGGTCCAGGATCACGTGGCCCACGGCGATGACGTCCTTGGTCTTGAGGTCGATCTCCGCCTCGTCGGCGATGAGGTCGAGGTCCTGGTACTTGAGCCGGACGTCGCCGGTGAGGACGGCATAGTCCTCGCGCTTGTATTCGAGGTTGGCGGCGCTGCCCGCGGCGCTGCCGCCGCCGTGCGGGCCGGTGAACCTGAGCTGGAAGTCGAGCCGGTCCGGCCCGGCCCCGGGGGGGCCCGGCACAGGCGGCAGGGTCGCCGGGCCCGGCGGCGAAGTGGGCGCCGGCGAGGGGGGCGGCGTGCTGCCCGGCGTGGGCGACACGGAATTGATCGGCCCCCGGGGCTCCAGCGGCGGCTGGCCCCCTTGGGGCGGCTGGCCTTGAGGGGGCTGAGGCTGCTGGCCGGCGGACGTCTGCTGCGCCGCGGCGGGCAGCCCCAGGGAGAAGGCCAGCAGCAGGGCCGATGGAGTGAGACGGTTTCCGCGCATGAGAGCGGCGCTTAGTCTACCCGCTCGACGATCATCGCGGTAGCCTCGCCGCCGCCGATGCAGATGGCGGCGCAGCCGAGCCGCGCGCCGCGCTCGCGCAGGGCGTGCAGCAGCGTGACCAGGATGCGGGCGCCCGAGGCGCCGATCGGATGCCCCAGCGCCACCGCGCCGCCGCGCACGTTGACGCGGTCGGCCGCCAGCTCGAGGTCGCGCAGGAAGGCCATCGCCACCACGGCGAACGCCTCGTTGACCTCCCAGAGATCGATGTCGGCCGCCTTGAGCCCGGCCCGCTCCAGCACCCGGCGGACGGCGCCGCCCGGCGCGGTGGTGAAGAGCTCCGGCTTCTGGGCGAGCGAGGCGTGGGCCACCACGCGGCCGAGCGGCTTCAGGCCCCGGCGGGCGGCCTCGGAGGCGGTGGTGAGCACCAGGGCGGCGGCGCCGTCGTTGATCTTGCTGGCGTTGCCGGCGGTGACCGTGCCGTTCTCCTTCTGGAAGGCGGGGCGCAGGGTCGCGATCTTGGCGAGGTCGGACTTGAAAGGCTCCTCGTCGCGGTCGACCACCGTCTCCCCCTTCCTGCCCGGCACGGGCACGGGGACGATCTCCTCGGCGAACAGCCCCTTCTCGGTGGCCTCGCGGGAGCGCCGGTAGCTCTCCAGGGCGTAGGCGTCCTGGGCCGCGCGGTCGAATTTATAGTCGGCGGCGCAGATCTCGGCGCAATTGCCCATGTGGACGTCGCCGTAGGGGTCCCAGAGGCCGTCGTGGATCATCGAGTCGATCAGCTTGCCGTGCCCCAGGCGCAGGCCGTCGCGGGCGCCGGCGGCCAGATAGGGGGCCTGGCTCATGCTCTCCATGCCGCCGGCCACCACGTATTGGAAGTCGCCGCAGCGCAGGTCGTTGGCGGCGATCATCGCCGCCCTCATCCCTGAGCCGCAGACCTTGTTGAGAGTGATGGCGCCGGTCGCCACCGGACAGCCGGCGCCGAGGGCCGCCTGGCGGGCCGGGGCCTGCCCCTGGCCGGCGGTGAGCACGCAGCCCATGTTGACCTGCTGGATCTCTTCGGGAGTCAGACCCGCCCGCTCGATGGCGGCGGAAATCGCGCGCGCCCCCAGGGCATGCGCGGGAAGGCTCGCGAGCGCACCCTGGAAGACCCCGATGGGCGTGCGCACCGCGCTCAGAATCACGACGTCGTCCATGACCTCTCCTGTTAAGCGCTTGGGGGGAGCACCGGCGGCTGGCGCCGGCGGACCGGGTGCCCGATCCTAGCACATCGTCTTTCGTCGAATCGTCCCCACCCCCTGACAACGGTACAATGCCCGGGCCATGCGCTTCCTGGGCATCGACTTCGGCGAGAAGAGGATCGGCCTCGCGATCTCGGATCCGGACGGCCGGCTCGCCCTGCCGCTCACCACCCTGGAGCGCCGCAACGACCGCTCGGCCCTGCGGCAGATCGCCGAGATCGCCCGGCGCGAGGGGGTCGAGCGCCTGGTGCTCGGCGAGCCGGTCGACCTGTACGGCCGGAAGGGCCCCACGGCCGAGCGGGCCCGGCGCTTCGGCGCCAAGCTGGCCGAGCTCACCGGGCTCACCGTGGAATGGATGGACGAGGCGCTGACCAGCGTCGAGGCCGCCGGCCGGCTGCGCCAGGCGGGGGTCGACACGCGGCGCGAGCCCGGGCGGATCGACGCGGTCGCCGCCCAGATCCTGTTGCAGGACGCGCTGGACCGGGAAGCCCGGAGCTGACGAGGAGATTCGGTGGCCAAAGCGAAGAAGACGTCGGGGGGGAGAGCCAAGAGCCGGCGCGGTATCGGCATGGGATTGGGGATCCTCCTGCTCCTGCTCCTGGTGCCCGCCGCCCTCGCCGCCTGGTCCTGGTGGACGCTGCAGCGCCCCTACAAAGGGTATGAGGGACCTGAGCAGCGGGTCCTCATCGCGCCCGGCACGGCGACCGCCCGCATCCTCCAGATCCTCCAGCGCGACGGCGTGATCGCCGACGCCAGGCTCGCCCGCGTCTACATGATCTACAAGGGTGAGCCCAAGCTCCAGGCCGGGGAGTACGCCTTCCGGGGCGATCTCACCATCGCGCAGGCGCTGGGCAAGATGGTCCGGGGGCAAACCGTGGGCCGCACGCTGACCATCATCGAGGGGCTCACCCTGGAGGAGATCGCCGATCAGCTCGCCCACCAGGGGTTCGGCCGGCGCGAGGTCTTCCTCGACCTCATGCGCTCGCCGCGCCTGATCGCCGACCTCGACCCCGACGCCCCGGACCTCGAGGGGTACCTCTTCCCCGAGACCTACAGCTTCGCCGTGGGCGCCAGCGAGAAGGAGATCGTGGAGACCCTGGTCAAGACCTTCCGCAAGCGCTTCGAGCGCGACGTCCTGCCCCGGATCACCGGCGGCCGGACCGTCCGGCAGGTGGTGACGCTGGCGAGCATCGTGGAGAAGGAAGCCAAGATGCCGGAGGAGCGGCCGCTGATCGCCGCCGTCTACCGCAACCGGCTGGACCACCGCATCGGCCTGGCGGCGGACCCCACGGTCATCTACGCCCTCAAGCGGGTGGGGCGCTGGAACGGCAACATCCGCCGCGAGGACTTGCAGATGGACTCCCCCTACAACACCTACCGCTACGCGGGGCTGCCGCCGGGGCCGATCTGCTCGCCGGGGCTCGCCAGCCTCGCCGCCGCCGCCGCGCCCGCGGACGTCCCCTACCTCTACTTCGTCAGCCGCAACGACGGCACCCACGTGTTCGCCCAGACGCTCGCCGAGCACAACCGCAACGTCGAGATCTGGCAGCGCAAGTACTGGCGCGACCACTGGGCCGCCGAGCGGCGGGCCGGCCAGGGTCCCGGCCGGTAGCCTTCCGCCAAGCGCGGTTCTTGATTGACAGTTCCCTGGCACTGGTGTATCAAGCGACAGGAACAGTCCACAACAGCACTGCGCGCCTGAACATCCCGGAGGAGTTTGGGAAGTATCTGCTTCTCAAGAAATTGACCGAGGACCCGCTGGGCGAGACCTTTCGCGCCGGCCGGGTCGGCCCGGGGGGGATGGAGCAGGTCGTCCTGCTGCGCGTCTTCAACGGCAAGGGTCTCGATGGTGAGAAGCTGTGGGCCAGGATCTCGGGGCGGGGCGCGATCCAGGAGATACTGAAGAGCCCGAACATCGGCAACGGCGTCGATCTCGGCCGCGTGCGGAGCTTTCCCTACGCGGCCTACGACTACATCTCGGGCAAGAACCTGGCGACGGTCTTCGCGCAGTCGGCCCGGCAGCACTCCCCCATCCCCACGGACCATGCCCTGCTGATCGCCGAGCGCTTGGCGCTCGCCCTCGCCGCCGCCGGCGAGAGCCGCGTGCAGGACGAGCGGCTGCTCCACGGCTTCGTGGTGCCTCACCTGGTGATGATCTCGAACGAGGGGGAGACCCGTCTGCTCGGCTTCGAGGTGGCTCCGGGGCTGCGCGACCTCGCGGCCGGCGGCTGGCAGGACGACGCGCTGCGCTCCTATCTGGCCCCCGAGACCCTCGACGGCGGGCCGGTGGCCAAGTCGGACGACGTCTACTCCCTGGGCGCTATCCTCTTCGAGCTGCTGACCGGCGAGCGGCCGCCCGTGGCGCCTTTCGAGACCTACGGGGCGCTGATCGACGCCGCCCAACTCGCCAACGACGGCACCCCGCTGCCGGCGCCGGTCGCGGCCCTGCTCAAGAAGAGCCTGGCCCCCCGCGAGCAGCGGATCGCCGACGCGGTCACCTGGCACAAGACGCTGTCGAAGCTGATGATCGACGGGAGCTTCAGCCCGACCACGTTCAACCTCGCCTTTTTCATGCACAACCTCTTCCGCGACGAGATCGAGCGGGAGAGCCAGGAGATCCAGGCGGAGAAGACGCTGGAGCTGCCGGCCCGTCCGGCGGCGGCCGCCGCGGCGACGATGGCCGTGCCGGCTCCGGCGCAGGACCTGCGGGAGACCACCGGGGTGCGCGAGGCCACCTGGCCGGGCACCCGCGCCCAGGTGGCGAAGGAGGCGGAGCCGTCGAAGAAGGGGCTGTGGATCGGCCTCGCCGCGGCGGCCGTGGTGGCCCTGGGGCTCGGCGGCTGGCTCTTCTTCGGCCGCTCCACCGGGGCTCCCGCGGCGGCCCCGCCGCCGGCGGTCTCGCCCACCACGCAGCCGGCCGCCATGCCGGGGGTCGCCCCGCCGGCCGCGGGCCCCACGGCGGGGAATCCCACCGGCCAGACCCCCGAGGAGCTCCAGGCGCAGATCCAGAAGATGTTCGACGCGCGCAGCAAGGAGATGGAGGACAAGCTCAAGGGGCAGTACGACGACCGCATCAAGCAGCTCCAGCAGCAGCTCGAGGAGAGCAAGAAAACGCAGGCCCAGGGGAAGCCCACCGAGCGGGTCGCCCAGGCGGAGCCGCCGATGCCCGCGCCGGCGGAGAAGAAGCCCGAGCCCGCCGTGCCGAAGCCGGAGCCGGCCGCGGACAAGCCCAGCGCCCAGGCGCCGCAGCCCGCCGCGCCGAAGACGGAGCCCGCCGCCGACAAGCCGGCCCCGGCCCCCGCGCCTACCCAGCCGGCGGCCCCCCGGCCGCAGGTGCAGACGCAGGTGGGGGACCTGGTGCAGCCCGGAACGGGAGTCGCCGCGCCCAAGCTGCTCTCCAACCTCGATCCCCGCTACCCCCCCGCGGCGAAGCACCTCAACCGGGCGGCCCAGGTGGACATCAAGGTGCTGGTGGACGAGCACGGCAAGGTGCTCGACGCCGACCGCATCGGCACCAAGGCCGGCTTCGGATTCGACGAGGCGGCCATCGACGCGGCCCGGCGGGCGGTGTTCCAGCCCGCCACCAAGGACGGGGTCAAGGTGAAGATGTGGACGACGTTGCGGGTTAATTTCAGGCCGATGTAAGAAAAAAACTGGTTAGAGGGCCGGCGGGGACGCCGGCGGTCCCAGGAAAAAGGGCACCCTCGCGGGTGCCCTTTTTGCGTCGAACGGGAGATGGGGGATTACAGATCCGCGGCCTTGAGGCTGGCGACGAGCTTCTGGATGCAGGGCTTCATCACCTTGTCGAACATCCGGTTGTCGTCGACGCCGCCGCCGACTCCGAACACCGACACCTTGATGCTGGACTCCTCCTGGCTCGCCTCGTCGGCCCAGGGCACCTCGCCGGTGCTGGTGTCGATCAGGCGGGCGTTGAGGGCCGCCACGAACTTGCGCTTGCCGGCGAAGACGCCGCCGCCGCCGCCGCTCACGTCCGTGGTGCCGTACTCGGTCACGGCACCCGTCAGCAGATAGTTGACGCCCAGCAGCTTGCCGACGCGGATCGCCGTCTTGGGATCGACGTCGCCGGACAGGGAGAGGTTCTTCTCCTGCATCAGGGCCTCGAGCTGCTCGCGCTCGACGACGCGGAACTTGCCGCTCTTGACCAGCTCGGTGACGAACACGTCCTGAGCGGCCTGGGCGCCGCCGTGGTACCACCACTGATTGTCCGCCTTGTTCTTGAACTCGAGGACGGCGATGCGGGGCTTCTCGCTGCCCCCCTTGGACGCCGCCCGGGTCAGGCCCGGCGCCGCGAGGACCGCGAGCAACAGGGCGCCGGAGAGGGCGAGAGACGAAAAACGCTTCATGATCGAGCCTCCTTCAGGGAAAAGCTGAGATCCCTGATTGTACCCCGGAGGCACGCTCTTCTTCCATCCGTGCCCTCACCGCCCCTCACCGGGTCATTCCGGCAGCTCTTGCGCATCCACCACGCAGAGCGCCGCCATGTTCACGATGTCGCTCACCTCCAGGCCGTTCTGGAGGACGTGGATGGGCGTCTCCATCCCCAGGATGACGGGACCGATCGTCTCCGCCCCGGCCAGCCGCCAGAACAGCTTGTAGGCGATGTTGGCCGACTGCAGCTCGGGGAAGATCAGCACGTTGGCCGGCTGGCGCAGCCGGCTCCAGGGGTAGCTCTCCTGCAGGATCTGCTCGAAGACGGCGGTGTCGGCCTGCATCTCGCCGTCGATCTCCAGCTCCGGCTCCAGGCGGGAGACGATCTCGACCGCCCGGCGCACCTTGCGGGCAGAGGGGTGGGTGTTGGAGCCGAAGTTCGAGAAGGAGAGCATGGCGACCCGCGGCACCACGCCGAAGCGGCGGGCGAAGCCCACGGTGAGCAGGGCGATCTCCGCCAGCTCCTCGGGGGTGGGCTCGATGTTGACCGTGGTGTCCGCCAGGAAGAAGAGGCGGTCCTGGAGGATCAGGACGTAGGCGCCGGAGACCCGGCGGACGCCGCTGCTGGTGCCCACGATCTGGAGGGCCGGCCGGATGGTCTCCGGGTACGACTGGGTGAGCCCGGAGATCAGGCCGTCGGCGTCCCCCATCTCCACCATCATGGTGCCGAAGTAGTTGCGCTGGCGCATCCGCTTGCGCGCCTCGACCATGGTGATGCCGTCGCGGCAGCGCAGCTCGTGCAGCCGCCGGACGTAGAGGTCGAATTTCTCGGAGCTCTCGTTGTGGATGATGGTGATCCGCTCCTCGGGCAGGTCGAGGTCGCGCAGCCGGTCGGCGATCATCTCGCGGCGGGCGAGCAGGATGGGGTGGGCGATCCCCTCGTCGACCAGGACCTTGGCGGCGCGCAGGATCTGCTCGTGCTCCCCCTCGGGGAAGACCACCCGCCGCGGCGAGCGCCGGGCCTGATCGATGATGTCCCGCATCAGCTCCAGCCGGCGGGAGATCAGCGTCTCCAGCCGCCGGTGGTAGGCCTCGAAATCGGGGATGGGCGTCCGCGCCACGCCGCTCTCCATGGCCGCCTTGGCCACCGCCGGGGACACCCGCAGCAGCACCCGGTAGTCGAACGGCTTGGGGATCAGGTACTCGCGGCCGAAGCGGAGCGATTCCAGGCCGTAGGCGCGCAGCACGGCGTCCGGCACGTCCTCGCGGGCCAGCTCGGCCAGGGCCTTCACCGCGGCGAGCTTCATGGCTTGGTTGATGTCGGTGGCCCGCACGTCGAGCGCGCCGCGGAAGAGGAAGGGGAAGCCCAGCACGTTGTTGACCTGGTTGGGATAGTCGCTGCGGCCGGTGGCTACGATGGCGGCGGATCATGTCCTGGTCGACCACTCCCCCCACCGAGAGGCCGATGAAGACGTCCGCCCCGACCAGCGCCTGAGCCAGGGTGCGCGCCGGGGTGTCGGCCGCGAAGCGCTCCTTGTAGGGGTCCATCTCCGCGGTCCGCCCCCGGTAGACCACCCCCACCTTGTCGCAGACGATCACGTTCTCCGGCCGCGCCCCCAGCTCCAGGTAGAGCGCGGCGCAGGAGAGGGCCGCGGCGCCGGCGCCGGAGAAGACGATGCGGGCCTCCTCGATCCGCTTGCCGGCCACGGCGAGGGCGTTGAGCAGGGCGGCCCCGGAGATGATCGCCGTGCCGTGCTGGTCGTCGTGGAAGACCGGGATACTCATCTCCGCCTTCAGCCGGCGCTCGATCTCGAAGCACTCGGGGGCGCGGATGTCCTCCAGGTTGATGCCGCCGAAGGTCGGCTCCAGGAGCTTGACCGTGCGGATGAACTCCTCCGGATCGGTGGTGGCCACCTCGATGTCGAACACGTC